>JAZDKD010000711.1:0-5353 GCA_043803345.1 Pseudomonadota bacterium | reverse complement strand
CCATAAGTCTACTGCCAATGACCCAGATTACACTTGTTACGGGGACATTTTCATATTTTTCCGAGACTTCAGACATGTCTGTCAAACTACTTCCCGATCTTGCTACCTTTTCCCTAATAATTTTTGCCTTCACAGCCATTTACGGTTTCTGGCTCGCTACAATGTTCGCAAGAAACCTTGCGGATCCCTCTCTAGAGATAATGGAGGTTACAGAAAAGGTCAGGAATGGGGATTATAACTGTAGAGTAACAGTAGTCAGCAATGATGAAATCGGATGTTTGGGAGACCGGGTCAACGAGATGACTAAGGGACTCAAAGAGAGGGAAAAAATCAGGGAAACTTTCAACCTTCTGACCAGCCCGGAAATAGGCGCTGAGATATTGTCGGGACGTGTTCACCGAGCCGGTGAGACGAGGATAGTCACAATACTTTTTTCAGATCTCAGGGGCTTTACAAGCCTCGCGGAAAGACTGGAGCCTGAAGTTACGCTGGAAGCTCTTAACGGGTATTACGACGAGATGACCAAAGCCGTAATAGACAATGGGGGCGTGGTTCTGCAATACGTTGGGGACGAGATTGAAGCCGTGTTTGGAGCGCCTCAGGACGACCCCGATCATGCTGATCACGCTATTGCGGCGGCTCTTGACATGAGAGCGCGCCTCAAGGAACTCAACGAAAAAAAAAGCAGGTCCGGTATGGATTGGCTTCGCCACGGCGTAGGAATTCACACCGGGCCAGTTCTTGCGGGAGTAGTGGGCAGCGCTCACAAGATCTCATACGCAATGGTGGGCGATACTGTTAACGTGGCTTCACGAATTCAGGATCTTACCAAGAAGTTAGACACGGACATTCTTATAAGTTCCGAAACCGTGAAACTTTTGACGGCGCCTCCAGTCATGGAGGGGCCTCTACGGATGCCGATTAAGGGAAAGAAATCTTCTGTGGATGTTTACAAGGTGATTCGATGATGGGGAGCAATTAATCTTGGCCATGAGTAATACTCTTTGTCCTTGACATAAACGCAAATCTATATAATCTTCAACAATACAGTAGTATTCTCAAATATAAAGTGTTAGCTAATCATTCTAAGGAGGTAGGTGGATGGACTGGGTTGTTTATGTAGCCCTTCTATGCGGGGGCGCTGGTGTTGCCTATAGCCTAATAACAGCAGGTTGGGTTTTCAAGCAGGACGCTGGAAACGAGCGTATGAGGGAAATCTCCGGCTACGTGGCTGAAGGCGCCATGGCGTACCTAACACGTCAGTACAAAGTCGTGGCCATCATTGCGGCCATATTGTTCGTCATTCTCTGGGTTGCCCTTGGCATGATGCCGGCAATCGGTTTCTTAGTCGGCTTGATTGGTTCAGGCCTGGCTGGTTTCCTCGGGATGAAAGTTTCCGTCAACGCAAACGTGCGCGTGGCTGCTGCTGCGGGCAGAAGCCTTGCGGACGCAATGGAGGTCGCCTTCAAAGGCGGGTCCGTGACCGGTATCGTCGTTACAGGTCTGGCCCTTCTTGGTGTCGCTGGTTTTTACATGGTCGCCAGGGGCCACAGTTCTGATGCACACCATATCTTCATCTCGCTCGTTGGTCTTGGTTTTGGTAGTTCACTCATGAGCGTATTTGCTCGTGTAGGAGGAGGTATCTACACCAAAGCCGCCGACGTCGGAGCTGACCTTATTGGTAAAGTCGAAGCCGACCTTCCGGAAGACGACCCCCGCAACGCGGGCGTCATCGCGGACAACGTTGGTGATAATGTGGGTGACTGCGCCGGTATGGCTGCTGACCTTTATGAAACCTACACAGTCACGATCGTGGCCGCTATGCTTCTGGGAAGCACGATTTACGGAATGGCGACCCCTGCCTTCTACATGCCGCTTCTAATCGGTGGTGTTGCCATTATCGCCTCCATTATCGGCACTTTCTTCGTTAAGATCAGCAGATCTCAGAACGAAAAAGACGTCTACATAATGGGCGCCCTTTACAAAGGTATGGCAGTCGCAGGCATTCTGGCCGCTGTGGCCTTCTACTTTGTGGCGGGCTATCTCCCGCTGGGCAAGCCTCTTGCCACAGCCCACATTATCCAGCCGATGAGTATATTTTTACTGGCGGTGATTGGACTGGTTCTAACGGGCCTGATCGTTGTCATCACAGAATACTTCACTGGTATGTATGGCCCGGTCAAATATGTCGCCAAGGCTTCCACAACCGGTCACGGGACCAACATCATCGCTGGTCTGGCCATCAGTATGATATCCACGGTGCTTCCGGTACTTGTTCTTGCGGCGTCTATCATGCTCGGTTACGCTATCGGCGGTGGATTCGCTGGAAGCACGGGTACTGGACTTTACGGAATAGCTGTAGTTGTTGTCTCTATGCTCTCGATGACTGGTATCGTCGTGGCGATTGACTCATACGGCCCCATCACCGACAACGCCGGTGGTATAGCTGAAATGGCGGAATTGTCGGAAGAAGTTCGTAACAGAACCGATCCGCTTGACGCTGTCGGTAACACCACCAAGGCTGTTACAAAAGGATACGCGATAGGTTCAGCCGCATTGGCCGCTCTTGTCCTCTTTGCAGAGTACACGAGAGCCATTGAAGGTTTGTCTGGAAAGGCGGTTGCCTTCGACCTGTCGGACCCGAAAATCCTTGTTGGTCTGCTAATCGGAGGTATAATTCCTTACTTTTTTGCGGCGCTTTGTATGCTCGCAGTTGGTAAGGCCGCCGGATCAATCGTTGAAGAAGTACGCAGACAATTTCGCGAAATCAAGGGCCTCAGAGAAGGTCTTCCCGGTGTCAAAGCCGAATACGGCAAGTGTGTCGACATCGTCACGGCCGCAGCGCAAAAAGAGATGGTTATTCCATCCCTTCTACCGGTTCTGATACCTTTGGTTGTAGCGTTTACACTAGGTAAGGAAGCCCTTGGCGGTATGCTTATCGGCAGCATCGTCGTAGGCCTGTTCCTCGCTATTGCAATGACAACAGGTGGAGCCACATGGGACAACGCCAAAAAGTACATCGAGGATGGATACTTTGGAGGTAAAGGTGGCGAAGCTCACAAGGCCGCCGTTACCGGCGACACGGTTGGCGATCCTTACAAGGACACCGCTGGCCCTGCTCTCAACCCCGTCATCAAGGTTGTTAACATGGTGGCCCTGTTGTTGGTTCCTTTCATCGTTTAATAATTCCTCAACATTTTGTTGAAGAGTAATTGAAAAGTTAGAGGCGCTCCCAATTGGGAGCGCCTCTAAAACGTTCTTGCCACATTTGAATCAAGCATATTTCTTTCTAAAGCCCCATGTCATAAGCGAATATAACAGTACGGTAACCTGTGATACTCTGGAAAAACATTGGGTTAACCAGTGCAAGCACCAAGGCGTTAGTGTTGTCATTCTTGAAATCGCCCACTAGGTAATCCGAGATGACCCCAGGACTGTTGACAGTTCGCCATTTTTCCAAAAAACCGACGCCGTCCCATTGAAGCGCTTCTATAGTAGACCCCGATTCAGACTGTTTTACGACGAGGATATCATTGTGGCCGGGGGTCTGGCCATGAGTTATGAGGACTCTTCCAGGCATTGAAATGTCGAGGGGAGATTGACCCTGCCTGTGCAGCCTGACTCGCCTCTGTAGACCGAAGATCCTGTCAGGCATTGTCGCTACGAGCCGATTATGTTTATCAAAGGCCATAAGTCGCTGGTCCTGGTTCAAAATTATCCGCAGGAATTGGTCCTGAGGTTTGAAGTAGCCTGAAGCGTAACTGAGCAAAAAAGTTCCTGGCGGAAGATCGATCTCCCCTACCTCCTTTAGTTTCCCAGTTTCGAACCGGTATTTAAGCATTTTGCCGTTAAACGCCCCGGGACCATCTATTCTCTGTCCTACGAGTAACCGCTGTTCTTCATCGCCGTCCACCGGTTCTGAAATAACTTTTAGAACAACATCAGCTACTTTGTCTGCAACAGTGAGGTTTCTGGCTTTATACTGGATAACGGAGGATTCGAATCCGGCAACTGTTCGATAGCAAAGAATAAGCTCACAAACGCCATCCCCATCCAGGTCGACCGCTTCAGCGCTTATGTAAATTGCCGGCGTTTGCGAATACCGTGTCAATGGCCTCAACCCATCGCCTTCGAATCGGCTTATGGTAATACCGTTTTCGTCAAGAAAAACGGTCTCCTGTTTGCCATCACCATCGAGATCCCCAATCGTGATGGAACAAATCCCAACTGACATGTCAGGACTCCTCCACGGGGCTGAAGCCTGTGACGATCTGCCGGGAACGCTAACAAGAGACGGCTTTTGACTCTGGGGACCGGTGGGTGTGGCCATGCCTTCCGACTTGTAAAATTCCAATTTTGGAGCGCCAGTTAAACGCTTTGTTATAGCGGCTGCAAATACATTGAGAGCACCCGGCAACGCGTGAATGTTCTCAACTCTGACATCAGTGACTACGGTAGATCTGTTGGCGTTGAGATCCCACATTACTCCGCGCATTCGGAAATAGTTGCCCTCACGCGACAGAAAACCAAAAACAACCATATTCGCATCGAGCGCTCGACCTATTTCAATTGCTTGCTGGTCATCCTTTGGAGGGCCAGCTTCTTTCAATATATTAGCGGAAGCCTCTTCGGGGATGACCTTTACTGATGGCCCCATGGAATCAAGTGTGGCCCGGACCGATGAAGAGGCGTGATCGGCGAATGATTTGAAATCCAACTCCTCAATGTTGTTCAACAAACTGAAAGGCAACGCCAATACTTGGAATTGGACATCGCTTTCTTTGGCCCAGTTCAATCCTGCCACAACGATCGATATCGCCAGGAACGCAATAACCCCGAAGCTTATTGGGCGGTGTGTAATTCCGTGCATCAGTCGAATAATTGCAATGACCAAAAAAAATACCAACTGACACTGCAGTTGGCGTAGGAGGAAAAGATTATTTTCTTGTCCATGTAAGAAGCAAGTGACGTGCCAAGTACGACAACGAGAGCGAAATATACGATATCATGATTAATATTAGATGGTTATTAGCTCGGTTGATGGAATGTTTGATGTTTTAAAAATGGGTTCATTTTTGACCTTTTGTTCAAATTTTTGAACAAAAAAAAGTAATCTCGACCATCTATTTGTAATCTCGACTATTTATCATGTACAAAAATCTTAACTAGCCTGCCGAATTTTTGAACATACGGGTAATTTATTGGCGCCATTTTTCCCCATTCAAAGGATCTCAGGCGCCAAACGAAATCAGAATAAGGGGGCCAACGGTTTAAGGTATCTAAAAAACAAGGTAAAAAGCCAAGCGCGCATCAGATCATCCTGAAGTAATTTCTTTTTATCATCTCAAAATTG
>JAZDKD010000710.1:0-4991 GCA_043803345.1 Pseudomonadota bacterium | reverse complement strand
ATCAGCGGTTCACATGCTATAAACTGTGTGTTACCGAGCATCACCCCTCATACATTTAAAAAAGGAAATTGGCATTACCCTTTTTCTCAGGGGCGAATTCGATGTTATTGAATAGTAGCTTAGCTAGGCGACATCATCCATGCCAATCTCCTGGAATTCTTGTGAGTTAGAGCAAGATTTATTCTTTACCCAACATAACGCTGCTCGCCTTGATTAGGACGCTGACCTCGTCTCCGACCTTTATCCCCAGCTCCTTAACTGCCTCTACCGTTATTGTGGAGGTAACCGTATTACCTCCGCCTATGTCCACCTTAACTTTCGCTGCCACCATGCCTTCCTGTAATTGTGTTACTTTTCCTTTGAAAATGTTTCTGGTGCTGAGCTTCATGATTTTTTCCCCTTTTTGATAAATGTCCGTTGGAAAATGCATATGAGTAAAAACCAATCCAACCCCGACGCAAATTCCACACTAACTTATTTTAAGTTATAGCATCGAAGACGTCCAAGCAACCGTGGCCAAACCATGGCAAACCGACCGAAAAGGCTCCACTCATATTGCAACGCAATATTGCCGGTCCGGGTAACTGCCAATGCTACAGGCTTTGGAACAAAGGTTGTTCATTCAGTTCACTTTTTCAGAATGGCCACAAATCACGCTATGGGCTTAAAAATCTGCGCTAATCTTCCGCATATTTGATCTGTGCTTGACACCAGCCCGATGTTATGTCATTTTGGACATAACATGTTAATTATTTCAATTTCTCTTGAATTCTTAAAAACTTGGAACAATAGGGACGAGCATGTCGACTGAAAGGGGTAAAAACCATGAGGTACGCAGAAACAGGAATTAATTCGGAAATTGATCTAGCCCGAGGAAACATTGAAAGGGTAGCGACTGATCCAAAACTGACAGAACTTCATCTCGGAGGGTTGGGTACCAGCGTCAAGATGCACTGGGATAGGGTTCCCCCTGAGACTCAAGCATTTGATCCGCAGAATTTACCAATAAATCATGCCTTTAGCTCCGCAAAAGTTATTGTAGAAGTTGTAAGGCATGCGGTAACAGTACGATTGAACAGTTGTGAATCCCACGTACGCCGGTTAAACCGATATGAAAACTCCGCCAGATATCGATTGGGGTGCTTTGAGCTGACGCCGTGGTAGACACCTCGTATGTTGCCCTTCACATTGGCGATCATTACGTGGACCCACTTGAGTTGCTCCAGGGCTTGCTTGTCCTTACTTACGATTACGGGTTCATGAACAAACCCATTTGATCCAAGAGTTTGGTCAACACGCCACCCATCAGTACGGACATCGCTGGCCAGTTGGATCTTGTCTTGAGCGATTGAAAAGATCTGATCGCTGTCAACGGATGGACCATGCTGCATCACGGCGAATCCTGCATGCTTGTCTCGGCTTTCAACGGCAATCACTACCTTAGATTTGCCCCTGGCTCCTCGACCATGAGGTCCAGATTTGCGTGGACCGATAAACGCATCGTCCATTTCAACAAGACCAGCATGTTGATATTGGGAATCCCCATCCTCCATGGCCTTTCGGATTTTATGCCCCATAGTCCAAACGGTCTTATAAAGCAATCATCCATTAGGGAATTGTCATGAAAAAAGTCAAACTGACCGTTAACGGAGTCCTGCACACATTGGACGTTGATGACCAATTAGTTCTGCTGGATCTATTGCGCGACAACCTTTCCCTAACGGGAACCAAGCAATCTTGCGACCGAAAGGGCCAATGTGGATCTTGCACTGTGCTGGTAAACGCAAAGGCTGCAAATTCGTGCCTTGTAAAAGTGGCTGATCTTGATGGGGCCGATGTAATTTCCATAGAAGGGCTTGGCACACCAGAAAATCCGCATCTGATTCAGGAGGCTTTTGCCGTTGTTGGAGCCGTTCAATGCGGTTTTTGCACTCCTGGCATGATAATGTCTACCAAGGCGCTCCTGGACAGCAACTCAGATCCCAGCACAGAACAGATTAAGAAAGCCCTTCGGGGAAACTTGTGTCGCTGCACAGGGTACAAGAAAATATTTGACGCAGTCAAACTGGCAGGGGAATTCTTGCGAGGAGAGACAACCCCGCATCAGGAACGACCAGATTTTTTGGATGGTTTGATCGGAGTTTCACACCCTAGACCCCATGCTTTGATGCTCGCATGCGGGACCGCAAAATTTTCTGCTGACATCCGGATGGATGGAATGCTCGAGTTGGCTGTCGTTCGGAGCCCCTACTCTCACGCCCTGATAAAATCCGTCGACACCAAACAGGCGCAAATAATGTCTGGTGTGATGGGCGTCATGACAGCGAAGGATATAAAAGGATCCAACCTCCTGAAGGATGACCAGCCCCTATTGTGTGACAAAAAAGTTCACGTATTAGGCGACGCGATAGCTATAGTGGCGGCCGTGTCTAAGGCGCAGGCATTGGCCGGCGTAGAGGCGGTGAAGGTAGAATATGAAATACTTCCGCCCGTAATGACCACGAAAGAAGCTTTGGCTGAAGACAGCCAGCAAGTGCATGAAGGATCTCCCAATTTATGTTACGAGCACCCTCAGATTAAAGGGGACGCTGAAGCAGCAATGAAACAGGCCGCAACAATAGTGGAGGCTGAATTTTCAACTCAACTCATTCACCAGGCGGCATTGGAGCCGGAAGCGGCCGTGGCATACCTGGAGACGGATGAGGAGGACAATACGAAACTGGTAGTGATCGGTCGAAGCATCTATATCCACCACCATTTAATGGTTCTACAGGAGGCGCTCGGCTGGAATAATATACGTTACGAACAGGCTTTTATCGGTGGTCAATTCGGTATGAAGATGGATATTACGGCTGAAGGATTGGCGGCCGCCGCTGCCCTTCATTTCCGGCGGCCAGTCCGCTATGTGTGCAGCCTTATCGAGTCAATGCAAATAACTACCAAAAGACACCCATTTCAAATGAAGATAGGCCTGGGAGCCGACAAGAAAAGAAAGCTAACCGCATATACTATAGACTTCATAGTTGAAAACGGGGCATACACATCCGCTGGCAAATCGGTATTAAACCGTGCTTTGTATATGCTGAGCGGATCATACGATATTCCGAATGTACGAGCAAAAGCCCAGTTGGTTTATACGAACAACGCCTGGGGTGGAGCGGCCAGAGGAGCCGGGCCACCTCAAGTTAACTTCGCATTGGAGTCGGCCATGGAGATCATGGCCGCCAAATTAGGAATGGATCCCCTGGAATTCCGTCTCTTAAACTCTCTCAAACCTGGTGGATCAATCTCTACTGGTCAGGTTATCGATGAGTGGCCTTATCCTGAGTGCCTTGAAGCTCTGAGGCCCCATTATGAAAGAGCTATTCTGGAAGCGACATCAAACAAGAATCTCAGATTCCGACGTGGTGTCGGAATTGCGGGAGGAAGCTTTGGTATTGGAAGAGGAGGACCAGATCGATCGAATGTAGCGGTTGAACTCGGCCCTGATGATAGCTTGACAGTCTATGGTTCGATCGCAGATCCCGGAGAAGGCAATGACGCGATGCTGACGCAAATAGCCTCTCACCTCACAGGCATTAAGCCCGAAAAAATTCGGCTGATTATTTGTGATACCGATAGGACACCGGATTCTAGCTCAGCGTCCGGTAGTCGAGTGACCTATATGAGCGGCGGAGCAATGGTCAAGGCTATAGAGTCATTAAAAGCCGCAATGGCTGAAGTCGGCGCCACATCATACGCCGAATTAGTGGCTGCCGGTAAACCGGCTCGATTCCTTGCTTCCAGAATAGCGGAGACGACGCTTCTAGACACTGAGACAGGACAGGGAACACCCTTCGAGTCCAGAGTGCATGGCGCACAGATGGCCGAAGTTGAGGTAGATACCAAGACAGGAGCGGTCAAGATTCATAAGATAACTGCTGTCGTCGACCCCGGGACCATTATCAACCCAATGATAGTCGAAGGCCAGATTGAAGGCGGTGTCGATATGGGCGCAGGGATGGCTCTTCGCGAACATTACGTCCACGGCCAAACCCGCGACTGGGTCACTCTTAAATTCCCTACAATTAGGACCGCATTTGATATAGACGTGATATTACTTCAGACCCCTCGAAAAAGGGGCACATTAGGCGCCGTAGGTGTAGGAGAGTTCGTCCTATTACCTACCGCCGCGGCTATAGTCACCGCTATACAGAATGCTACCGGAGGAGCCCGTATACATGATCTACCAGCTACGCCGGAGCGGGTTTTAGAGTCCATGAAATTCTCTGGGAATTAGAGGGGCGCCATCTCTTGGGTCGGCACGAGGGCGTCAATGTAAGAAAACGTGATAAAACTGCTGTCGTAGGCAATAATGTCTTGTTTGATGAAGAAGGTTTTTTAGTGAATCCTGACGCATGGGACGAAACGATGGCGGGAAATATCGCTCGGGCACTCGGGCTGTCCGTGTTAAGTGAGTTTCACTGGCAGGTTATTCGTTTCCTGAGAAAATACTACGTGTCAATGGGAAAAGCTCCTCTCAACAATGAGCTGAGAAAGGGCGCTGGCTTGAGCCTAACTCAAATAGAGAGGATTTTTCCGGGGGGCATTAAGTTCGGCGCCCGTCGCATAGCTGGATTGCTCAACCCCAAGAGCTGCTAGGACCATGTCATCTTGTCCCAAGACAATTTATTTGGATAACGCCGCTACCACGTTCCCAAAACCTCCCGAGGTAATTCGTTCGATGCTGGGGGGTTATGAGTGTTTGGGCGTCTCACCGGGAAGAGGTGGTTACGATCTAGCTGTTCGAGCCGAAGAATTCGTCACCGGCGTTAGACGACAGATCAGCGAATTCTTTGGTGGTCACGATCCAAATAGAGTGGTCTTTTCTTACAATGCTACAGACGCTCTCAATACCATAATCTGGGGCTTGGTGGAACCCGGCTGTCATGTTGTCAGTTCGAGACTAGAGCATAATTCGGTATTAAGACCTCTTCATTACCTCCGGAAAC
>JAZDKD010000709.1:0-2639 GCA_043803345.1 Pseudomonadota bacterium | reverse complement strand
CCTGACACCATCTTTTCGTGCGCCTTAAGGGCTGCGGAAATTATTTCATGTCGTCCGCCATAAGAAAGCGCCACATTTAAGGTCATTTTTTTATTGTTACAAGTTTTATCGAGGGCGGCTTCAATCTTTTGCCTTACGGACTGAGGTAATCGGTCCAACTGGCCAATTACATTGAACCTAATATCATTTTTATGAATCTCTCCAAGTTCCGAATCTATGAATTGGCTCAATAGCTTCATCAGACCCGAAACTTCAGATTCAGGACGCTGCCAATTTTCTGTCGAGAATGCATAAAGGGTGAGGAATTTGATTCCGTTGCTTCTGCAGAACTCTACTGCTCGACGAACAGATTTCGCTCCCTGCCTGTGACCCTCTAGTCGCGGCAAGAATCTTTGCTTGGCCCAACGACCATTACCATCCATGATTATGGCCACGTGAACCGGTATATCTCGGGACGTGTAGTCGTTGTTGGAAGTCAACCTTGCAAACCAATTAATTGAATAATTTGTTGTTTTTTTGGAGGGATACCTTCATGAGATGGATAACCCCCAAAAATGAAAACGATTACTCTTTTTCAGATTTCCATGATTTCGGATTCTTTTTCCGTTATCACGGCATCGACTTTGGTTATGTAGTCATCGGTAGTTTTTTGAACCCGCTCTTGGGCCTTATGCAGATCATCCTCCGAAATTTCTTTTTCTTTCTTGAAATCTTTGAGAATTTCATTCGTGTCTCGCCTGTGATTACGAATTTGAACCTTGAATTCTTCTCCCATTTTCTTAACCAGTTTCACAAGCTCCTTCCTTCTTTCGGAGGTTAAAGGAGGAATCGCCACTCGAATGACCTTACCATCATTCATAGGATTCAAACCAAGGTCAGATTTCAGAATCGCTTTTTCAATTTCAGGAACAGCCTGCGAATCCCACGGTTGAATGGCAATTTGGCGTGGTTCCGGGATTGAAAGTGTAGCTAACTGATTTAGAGGGGTTGGTGTTCCGTAATAGTTTGGAGTCATACCGTCAAGCAACGCAAGCGACGCCCTTCCCGTTCGAATCCGTTTCAGATCCTTCTTGAGGGCTTCGATTGATTTATCCATCGACAACTTCATTTCTGCAAGCATATCTTCCAGCATTGCCGCTCCAGCCTCTCCTGAATAATTAAGATGTTGTAATCAAAATCAGGCAAAGATTGTAGTACCCACTTTCTCGCCTGACAAAGCTCTTTTTATGTTTCCTTGCACATGCAAGTTCAAGACAATTGTTGGGATCGCTCGGCGGCTCAGAATTTCCACGCTAGCGGCGTCAATGACCTTTAGCCTTTTCCTAAGAACCTCTTCGGAGGTTATGGAGTCAAATCTCACAGCTTCAGAATATTTGCGAGGATCCTTGTCGTAAACTCCATCAACCTGGGTAGCCTTGATAAGAACGTCAGCTTCCATCTGAATCGCTCTGAGGGCAGCGGCTGAATCTGTTGTGAAACAGGGATTGCCTGTGCCTCCCGAGAAAATCACTATCTCTCCGTCATTTAGCGATTTGATCAAAAGCTCTCTGGAAAAAGCCTCTACAAATCTGCCCACTTCAAAAGAAGACATTACCTTCGCCAAATAGCCTAGAGATCTTATGGCCGATCTTAAGGCAAGGGCGTTGATTACTGTAGCAATCATGCCCATCTCGTCACCGACAAGAGGGTGAGCCCCAATGGATGCGGCGGCGTTTCCACGTATGATGTTTCCACCACCAACAACCACCCCTATTTTTCTGTCAGGGCTTAAGGCCGAAACTATTTCTTGAGCAATCCAGGATATCTTTGATCCGTCGAATCCGAATCCTTTATCTCCTCCCAAAGCCTCGCCGGATATCTTCAAAAGGGCTCGACGGAAATTATTTGTGGGCGTCTTCATCAGTCAGCCTGTCCCAATTGATACCTGGTGAAGCGACCCACCGTGATGTTTTCTCCAAGCTGAGCAATTTTTTCTTTGATCAATTCTCCAATTGTCTTGGAATCTTCTTTGACAAAAGGCTGATCAAGCAGACAAGTCTCAGAGTAAAATTTCCTAAGCTTTCCTTCAGCTATCTTTTCCAACATCTTGTCAGGTTTCCCGGCTTCTTTGGCTTGGTTCATGTAGATCTCTTTTTCTTTGGCCACAATTTCTTCTGGGATATCCGTTGTACTAATCCAACGGGGAGCGCTTGCGGCGATTTGCATGCAAAGATCTTTCAAGAGATCAGCGAATTGTTCAGTCTTGGCCACAAAATCGCTTTCACAATTGAGTTCAAGAATAACCCCAATTTTTCCGTTCATATGAATGTAAGAGCCTATTCTACCTTCCGAAGTAGCCCTTCCTTCTCTCTTGGCAGCCTTCAGAGCCCCTTTTGTTCGCAGGTAGTCAATGGCCTTTTGCATGTCGCCTTCTGTCTCGGTCAAGGCTTTTTTGCAATCCATCAATCCCAGACCGGTCTTTTCCCTCAATTCTTTTACCAAACTTGCTGATATCTGCATTGGATGCTCTCCTGTTTCTCAAGTAGTGTAGATTAAATCCCCGGACTCCAGTCGATCGGATCATCTGCCGAATCTTTCTACTGGAGGCTCAAAATGTCATATCTTGAATGGGTAGCGGGTTTCATCAAGAAGTGACGCAT
>JAZDKD010000708.1:0-3707 GCA_043803345.1 Pseudomonadota bacterium | reverse complement strand
GAGGACTTAAGGCTTCTGGGGGATTTGAGGCTTTGAAAGCTCTCTTGGTTTACCTCAGGAAAAGTCCGATTGGCCTAGTCGGGACTCTTGTAATACTCATAAACTTGCCTGTCATATCGTCGCTTCCGTGTGGAAGAATTTTAGCGGCGGCGCTGCTCCCTTTGTTGTTTACTTTCGGATTTGAAGGGGGTTTGGGCATTCTTAGCAAATCTCAAATCATAGTGTTGATTGGGGCCTTTACAAGAAACGCCATGGGTTCATGCGGCCCTTCTCCTATTGGTGGAGTTGGTCAAATTGCCGAGGGTTTCTTGGGCAGCTTTTTCCCGACTGCCTCTGACGGAATCCTCAGAGCTCCCCAGGCTTTCGCTCTAATGCTGGGAACTGCCGTAGTGGCTCTATTTCTAAAATTCGTGAGCCAAAAGCTTTATCCGAATGATGTGGCGCTGAGAGAAGCCCCCGAGGGCTTTGACAGGGCAAACGAAACTGTGACACAGGTCAAGGCTCCGATCAAGGGGTTCTTGGCTTTGGCAATCTTCGTAACATCTTTGTTGATAGCCATATTTCAACCTTTAGGCAAAATGCCGGTTCAGTCAGTTCTGGTCGCCGGCGCTCTATTCATGATTCTGATCTGCCGGATTCGTTTGAATGACCTTCTAGAAGGAATAATCCTTCTACCCGTAACGGCTATGGCCGCCGGTTTTTTGGCGGCCGGGGCTTTAGCTGCGACTGGCGGATTTAGCGCCTTGGCCTCGATGCTGAACAGCCTTGTTTCCATCAAAGCTCTCGGGGTAGCGGGTATGCTTGCCATATTCGTGCAATTCCAAACAATTTTGCCTCTCTCATGCGCTAGAATACTTACGGCAGCTTTAGTGCCTACTCTGTACCTTTTTGGCCCGGCACAGTTCAATTTCCTGAGTTGGTCCCAACTGGCGATTGTGATGGCGGCCTACATAATCAACGCAACGACTTCCTGTGGGCCTTCTCCTCTTGGTGGAGGAGGTATGATGGGAGAGGGAACTATGAGGGCCGAAACAGGATTCATCAAAGGCGCCTATACCTTTGCGTCCATGGCCGTGATGGCTCCCATGGCGGCGATTTTCATGAAATTTCTAAATTTATCGGTATTTCAACCGTCTGATCCACGATTTGTGAGAGACATAATTATGATTGCGGTTTTTGCGATCGCTATTGCGGGAGTTAACGTGTTTTTTATATTTCTCGGATCAAAGATTTTTAGTCCAGACGCTTCGAGAAATTTTTGGGTTCAGTTAGTAGGTTTTCTAATAAGTGGAGCAATGGGAGGAGGTATTCTGGCATTCGCTCTATTCGAGTTGGAACCGACCAAAATTTTGCAGGGCGCTTTGGGTGGTATAATCGCTGCGGCTTTAATTGGTCTGATGGTTCCGCGGATGTTATCGAGAAGACTAACTGCTACCCTATCAGGACCAAATATTTAATTTAATGTTATAGTTAAGGTGTTAAGACCGTTTTTTAGACGATGTCTGGAATAACTCTAAAGTCAGTTAGAATTGAGAGAAACTAAGTGTTATTGTGGCTTATATTTGCATTTGTCGGCGCTTTGTCCGGGCTGATTATTGCGTGGGCGCTGGATATGAGTTCACCAAAAGAGCTTTTTCAAGGCGCCATTGGTGGACTAATAGCTGGTTTACTCATGTCGGCAATGTTGCCTCATTAAACGTAGGAATGTTGGATGTCGGGAAGCGAAAAACCTACAGAAATTGGTAAGAAACGGTCGGATGAGAGCCAGCCGATGATACTCCCTGGTATTCATCGGTATCAGTTTTTTACCAATCTTAAGGATCGAGGTTGGACTCTAAATCTTGATAGAGTCGCCCTTTTCGGCATAGTTTCAGCGTTGCTCGCAACAACGGTAAAGCCGCTCCTACGTGGAAACCCAGCCACCATATATTGTTATGAATGCAGAGCCTGTTATGCGACTCAAGACAGATGCCCGGTAGGGATATCACTTCAGGCAGAGCTGGTTGTTGCAGGCAGAGTCCTCGATTATGACAGGTTTATTCGCAATGGAGGATTGAAATGTATAAGGTGTGGTAATTGCCAGAGCTTTTGTGTGCAGTATTTACCACTTCCCAGAATGTTTGAAATTATGCAACACGAAACTCGACAAGCCATTTTGTCCGGAATAGTTCCCCAAGAATCCTTGATTAAGGGTCTTCAGCTAGGTCTCATTGGTAAGGAATTTATTGATGACGTCGTCAAAGCCATATCGTGACGCGTTAGGATTGTTATGGAATGCCGTTAACTTAAGAGGCGTTAGACTTTTTATTTATGCCTTGATCGTTGCGCTTGTCTTTCCGTCGAGCCGGTTCATTCTTGCTATAGTGATCATTTTAACTATCGGGTACAAATGGTACAAAGATTATCGAAATCAAATAAATCGTAATTTTTATTATTTTTTAGGTTTTATTGCTTTTTTAGTGGTTGGGTACGGAATCTCTTTTGTAAACGTCAGGAACGTCAACGAGAATCGTATTGCCATGAGTCCTCTAGGAGTCGGAATAAATAGTGTCGCTGATGGTGTGTATGTCGGTCGAGGCGATGGCTTCCGCGGCCCGATAGAGGTGGAAGTGGAGGTTAAAGATCATAGGATTAGGGATATCAAGACCCTTAAATATCCTGATCTAATTTCAGTTCTGGACAACCAGATTCCTGAATTCAAGAGCCAATTACTTGCCAAAGGCGAACTTCTTGTTCCTCAGCAACCCAAGATGTTACGTGGCGCCCCAGAGACACTCACCGGGTATTTTAATGCTGTGCAGGACGCCCTGTCGAAAGGCACACCTAATTTTCCGAAATATGATTGGTTTTCTTCCATTTTTCTGAACAGCTTCATTGGACAGGTTCCAAACCGTGTTACGTTGAATGCGCTGGCAATACTGTTCGCCGTATTCATGGTTTTTGAGTACACCCTTCAATCAATGCTGACGCCGGGAACTGGGCGTTCGATCAACTGTTACAACTGCGCCTCCTGCGTCGGGGTCTGCCCTGTCAAGGAAGTAGAAGGCGTTCAAATACCCATGGGGTTAGTTCTTCTTACGAGACTTGGCGACTATGAACGGGTTATGGAACTCTCAAAGTACTGCGTTGGCTGTGGTAGATGCGCTTCAAAATGCCCAATAGGGAATTCCGGGCCGTTGATTATTTCTGCGGCTTTCCAGGCGGCTCAGGCCAAAAAGCGCACAGAGTTTAAAGGTAATAAGGGTGAAGCCGCGTGATGCGTGGAGGCTTTGGATATTTTTTAATCGGAGTTTTAATCCTGGCGTTAGCCTTAGCGATGGGAGAGATCTCTATAAGAAGTTTTTCCTGTAAGGTCTGCCACCAGCGACAGGCTGAATATGCCCACTGGATGTCTAGTCAGTTGAAAGATAAAAATAAAGGATTCTCTCACGAATTGATCGCTTGCGCTGACTGTCATATTGAAGGTAGCCCGCAAAACACGGGCCTTTCAAGGGGAAGAGCTTTGTTACACGTCATTAGCTATTTGGTCCCACAAATAGATCCTCGTCAGACGCAAACCACCGGATTTATATATAAGACAAGAATTCCTAGCGCCAATTGTGAGTTCTGCCATCTTGCGGCCATTTACAGAAAAGCTGTGTATTTGAAGGATTTGCCCGAGGGATTGCGAGAGATTGGGCTGGTTATGGATCACCGAAAACACGTTA
>JAZDKD010000707.1:0-3600 GCA_043803345.1 Pseudomonadota bacterium | reverse complement strand
TCTATTTAACTAAACGTTGGGACACTAGTGGTTCGTACTATATGTTTTCAATGCGGATAACTTTCCCGCCTTCGCCACAGAAGTATCTTACGCCATGCCAATCAATGTGATTAAGAAAAATCGATCTTATGGAAATCAGAGTAGACACACAAATCAGAATCGGGATTCCTATTAAAGATTTAACAATAGGTAACTTGGGTTTGTTGATTATTCGCAATAAACTCGTTATCAAAAGTATTCCCGCCCAGAATATTGCTCCAACTACCGCATACCTCGCCCCTAAATTTCCAAAAGCATAGAGCGCCAAGCCACATGAGGACAACCACATCGAAAAACTCAGGGAAATATTGCCCAGGACAGTGAAACGCCATATCCATGGATTTGTGAATTTGGGGAACAGGATTTGACGATCAAGAAATGATAAAAAACCTTTGATTGATTGATTTTGCAAAGGGGATAAAAGGTAATTTTCAGGGCTAACATGAATCTTTACTCTCGCCTTGTCGAGAATATTCCCTAAAGTCAAATCATCTACAACTGTTTTGAGCCAAATTTGAGGTACATTTAATCGATCAAACGTCTTCCTTCGGATTATTGTTCCACCTCCCCAGGGCTTGGGGGCAACGGTCATGAGAGCAAAAATGGTTGTTGCGTATAACGCCTGGAGGATTCCAGCCAAATTACCTGCATTGGGGGAAAAAGAACGAAATGTGGTACACACTTCCACATTGCCTATTCTAACTGGATAGGTGATTCTGCTTAACCAGTTCGCATCAGCTGAGTTTGTGCTGTCACAGAATACAAATATTTCCACGTCATCGTTCGAGATTGAGGCTGCTTTGGCAAGACCTAAATTCTTTTGTCCACTTTCAGAAGCCTTTCCGCTAAAAAAAATTTCCGCATTACTGTATTTATTGCAAAAATTTTCAAGTGTTTCAAATGCCGGGTCTGATTTATCTTCGACAATAAATGTAACCTTATAGTTAGGATAATCCTGGACCAAAAGAGTTTGGAGAATTTGTCCGGACTGATGTGATGATCCTTTGATTGGAACAAAGACCTGGACTGGGCACAATGGGCCAATTAAATTTCGGTCATTATAACCTGACCGGCTTCTTATTATTCTCACCAGTCCAACCAGAATGACTATAAACGATGAAAATGTGAATAAAAATATAGGTATGCAAAATAACCCGAAGTAGATGTCCAACTACCAAAACCACCCATTCGGAAAAAGTGAAAGATCATTATACCGCTTGATGATTAAACTCCCAATAGTTCGCTGATGGTTACTGCGTAACGCTGACCCTGACGTTACATGTCAGGCCATCTTTTATCTTTGAGTCGCCGTTTTCTAAGAGACACTCTATTTCGTAGTCAGCAGGTACTTCCAACGCGGGGTTTCGACTGACCCAAGGAATTCGACTAACCTTACAAGCAAACTTTTTATCCGGAATCGCGTCGAAGATTACCATTCCCCTGTCGCCGGTCTTTAGTTTTACCAAATCCAGTTCATGAACTTTGCAGCGAACTACCATTGGATTCGTTGGCGCTATGGTCATCGTTAAAAAACCCGTCGGCTGTTCGGCGTTAACTCGGAGGTCCGGTGACATCCAAAGTACTTGTCCTGTTATAGGCGCCTTAATAAAAGCGGTTTCAATAGGAAGATCAGAATTTTCGTACGAGCGTTTCGTTTGATATTCAAGTAAGTCTAGATCTCTTTTTCTTTTGCCCTCGAAAAAATTAAGATCTTCCTCGGTTCTTACAATTCCTTCCTCAATCTGTCTTATAGATTTCTTGGTTTCAAGGATTTGCTTTTCAAGAGTTTCAAGTTTTTGTTCGGATATTCTAACCGCTTCAATTTCGGCCAATTTTCTTGCATGAAGTTGTCGAACGTTATTCACGTCGTTCGAAGCTCTTTCCAACTCTATATTCTGAATTTTCAGCGTAACATTGTTGAGTTTGTCCAAATTGATTTTCTGATCAGACAGGGCTTTTTTAAGATCCAGAACTTGAGCCGGATAGAGAATACCCATTACTTGAATAATTGCTTGACGATCCAGTTTATATTTCACCAAAGTGTCATCGTCATTAACAACTTGACCTTCTTTTACTTCAATTGATTGAATTTCTCCTCCATAGGGCAAAACCAATTTTCTTTGAAAAACTGAAAAACTTTTTCCTCTGAAGATTATCTCCGCCTCAGATTTAGCGTCCGCTATTTGAGGAATTATGGCGGCTTTAACAGGTGTGGGGCTTGACTCAGCTTTTTTGGGTTCATGGGTAATTAGTAGAAGAGCTATTGAGACCAAAGCCACAAAACTCGCTAACATAACTCCCAAGGCCTTCAAACGAGGTCTGGGTCTATTAATATCGAATTGCGGCATTGTACTTGTTCAAACCTCCTGAAATTGTTGCCAAGTCAATAAGATCGTTGACACGTGACTGTCCACTTTGAACGACTTCAAGATGCGCTTCGGTCTTCTTTATGCGCTGATCCACATAATGGTTGTAATCTATTAGACCTGATTTGTAGTTACTCAAAGCTTTTTCTTCCGCCAGATCCGCCAACTTCGCCCGTTCTCTACTTAACCCTTCCTTTTCATTGGACATCCCTATACCATTTCTGAGCTTTTTAAACCTAATATATAGCTGCCGAGATAGTTTTTCACGGTCAAGGTTGTATTTCTCCGCTAAAAGTTTCTGTCGTCTTATATCACGAACGCGACGAAAACCATCCCATAACTTATAATCTAGCCCTATGGCCAGATTAAGCCCGGATGTCGTATTAGGTGTGTTAGTGTCCTGTTGAAAAACGAACTGTGGTTGAGGTACCAGAGCCACATAAGCTCCCGTTACTGAATTGGATTGAACCTGCTCTTTTTTGGCCGAAATTTTCAACTGAAGATTGCCTGCCTGAATATCCGTGAAAGTAATCCAATTTGACCGAAAGCCATTTAGTATCTGGTTAGCGGCGTCTCTTGTGTCCAAAGGGAGATAATAATCCGGATGATAGCCAATAATGGCCTTTAACTGGCTTATGTTTTCTTGAAGATCGTTTTCAAGAGACTTGATTTTGACCTGTTGTGAACGATAGTCGTTCTGAAGCGCCTGAAATTCTAAAGGATCTATTCTACCTTGATCCTGCATACTCTTGCCAAAGTTTAATTTGTCCTGGACTAGCGCTAGAACCTGCTTGGAACCTCTAATTGATTTTTCAAGAGCATGGACTCCATAAAAAATTTTCGCTACGTTGGCTGTGGTTTCGGAGATTTTGTCGAAATGAGATATCTTGGCGATATCAACCATTATGGATTGGGACTTAATTTTCAGGAGAGCGAGATAAGGATTCCATTCAGTCATTAGGAACTGAACGTTCCAGTTGTTAGCGTTCGGGTCGTTAACATTGTATGTCCTAACGATATAGTATCTGGTGGTAACTTGAAGTGTCGGCAAAACTTGGGAGTGAGCATCCTTTAAATCTATTGACGCAAGTTGAATATCGATTCTATTTTTTGTAAGATCATCTGAATGGATAAGAGCATAACGCACACAGGTCGGAAAGTCGAAGTAGCCAAATGATTCGGGCCTGATTTGAAC
>JAZDKD010000706.1:0-7337 GCA_043803345.1 Pseudomonadota bacterium | reverse complement strand
CGGCGCCTCCATTTCCTTTTCCTGCGGTAATCCTTGCCCGTTGCTCATATCCAATGGTACGGAAAAAGTGAACTCGCTCCCTTTGCCTTCACCTTCACTTTCCACCCATATTTTCCCTCCGTGAAGCTCTACGAAGCGTTTGGTCAAGGTAAGGCCCAGACCCGTGTCCTTGTACCGACGTGAAGCTTCACTATTCACATGTTCGAACGCGCGGAAAATTCTTTCCTGGTCTTCAGCTTTTATTCCAATACCGCTATCTCGCACGCTAACCTTGAGATCAGTGTTTGTCGTTTCAGCTTTCACCACGATCTTGCCACCATCTGGAGTATATCTGGACGCATTGGACATCAAATTGAAGATCACTTGTCTCATCACGCGTTCGTCAGCAAACATCGACAATTCAGCAGGAGCGATCACGTCAACAGTATGTCCACGTCTGAGAGCCTGCTCTCTTATTAAGAGCAGGCATTCCTCTATCAAACCCTTAACGTCAAACTCAGAACGCTCAAGTTCCGTCTTTCCTGCCTCCACATTTGCCAGGTCCAGTAATATGTTGATGAGGCTCAGCAGACGACGCCCTGCAACCAGCACATTATCAACGTACTTGGTTTGCTTTTGATTCAGTTCGCCAAAATTCCCTTCTCTCAGAACCTCGGAGAACCCAATTATCGCGTTGAGCGGTGTACGAAGCTCATGGCCCATATTTGCCAGGAATTGGGTCTTTGCCCCGTTGACTTCCTCCGCCGCTGCTTTTGCCTGGAGCAAAGCCTCTTCGACCTGTTTGTTGCGCGCGATGATGTCGAGAATCACAGCCATCAGTCCGTGAACACGAAATTGGGGGTCTGCAAAAGAAGACTGGCGGAAAACCACATCATGAACAGCGCCACTGGAGTCTTGAGTTCGTCCTAGTTCCTCGTTTTGAATTTGGAGTTCGATTTGGTAGACTCTCAACTCGTGAACCAGCTTCTCAAGCTCGTCGCAGGAAAGAGCTAATACGTCCTCGGTCGTTCCTACACTATTGCGAAGTATTTCCTCAGCCTGTTTGCGGAGGCTCGAGAGGCTCCTCTTATCGTCGTCTCGATCTGTCATGCCGCGCCCTATTACCAGTTTATTCCCAGTTTGAGTGGCCAAAAACTCCGCGTTGATATAGTCCCTATCTGGTTCTACCTTTCAATTCTTCCCGGTCCAGTATTCACTGGAGTATTGTCCAAGCTTGGCAGACATCCAGGAAGCAACATTTTTCATTCTTAGATAAACTGATTCCTTACCCATTACCGCACACCAAGCACATTTTGTGCCAACTGCGCTGAAGACAACCATCTTGCTCAAAAACCTAGGCTATTAGCCGGTTATATAGATGTAGCGACAAGATTTCGAGTGAGTTAGGAAGAGTTGACAGGAGAAGCGGGACAAGACACATGTGACCTAATAACGGACCACCATATTCCTGGTCGCTTTATTATCAGTGGGTTACAGACTCAAGTGGTGTCTTAATATCGGTCAATAGGGTTCGTCTTTGGTCCGATCTTCGGGCCCAATACCAAAACGCTTCATGTGCCGATAAAGAGAGTCACGGGCTATACCAAGAGTTCGGGCAGCGCATCGTCTATTGCCTTCGCAGCGACGAAGGGCCTCCAAACAAAGGGATTTGATTACCTCGTCGGTCACATCGTGAAGCGTGCGCTCGTGTACCGGGAAATTCGACACGTGAGACCAGTCATGAGTAATTGCTTCAACAGAAAGAGGCTTCAATTGCAAGCTCCGCCCATCGGATAGAATCAACGCGCGCTCAAGCGTGTTACGCAACTCCCTGACATTGCCAGGCCAGTTATAGCTTTTAAGCGCATTTACATCCGCAGGGTCAATATATGGCAGGTGGGTTAATTGAAGTTCATTGGCCAGCCTTGAGAGGATCTCTTCCAACAGCACGGGAATGTCTTCGGTCCTGTCACGAAGGGGTGGCAAGTTTATCCCGAAAACGTTAATTCTATAGAAAAGGGCGGATAGGAATCGACCCTCCTCAACCTCTTTGTCCAGACTTCTATTGGTGGCCGAAATGATCCGCGCATTTACGGTAAGGTGTTTTTCACCACCAACACGAAGGAATGATCTTGTGTCCAGAAACGTAAGAAGCTTGGACTGTAAGGAGAGCGACAGCTCTCCTATTTCGTTTAGCAGGAGTGTTCCTCCCTCCGCCAACTCCAGAAGTCCTCGCTTACGGCCGTGCGCTCCGGTGAATGCGCCACGCTCATGTCCGAAAAGCTCTGATTCCGCCAATTCGCTAGCTATGGCCGCACAGTTAAGCGAAAAGTAGGGGCTGAGCGCACGTTTCGAATTGTCGTGGATCCATCGCGCCAAGTAGTCCTTCCCACTTCCGCTCTCCCCCTGAAGCAGAACCGTGCCGTCACTCGCGGCAGCGGAACGAGCCTCATTCATGATCGTTTTCATGGCCAGCGAAGGGTAGATTTCAAAAAACGCTTTTGGGGTTGTAAACGTTCTCACTCGATCCGTCACATCACGGGAAATCCCGAATACACCTACAACTTTACCCTCAGTGTTATATAGAGGTCTGAGGATCGTATTCAGGATCATTGAGACGCCTTTTATGCGAACAGAGTGTTCTCTTTCGATGGTCTCTCCCTCCAGCACTCGGAGATCTAACAGTCGAAGCTGTTGTCCGACGCTTGCGCCATAGACATCCTTGGCCTTGCGTCCAATGATTTCGGATTCGTCAAGCCCAAGCATCTTGGTCGTCGCTGGGTTCACCTGGATGTATCTAAGGTGACTATCCATCATAAAAATCATATCTTGAGCCCCGTCAAACATTGCTCGAAAACGTTCTTCGCTTTCACGCAAAGCTGACTCAACACGCTTACGTTCGCTAATATCGAGATATGTTCCCGTCGCTCGTAAAGGTTTTCCCTGTTCATCCCGTTCGACGACTGAACCACGGGCCAACACCCACTTCCAGTCGCCCAACTTGGGCCTGACCCGAAATTCCGCCTCGTGAATAGGCGTACGGCCTTCCACGTGCGCATTGAACATCTCTATGACCCGAGGCCAATCGTCGGGATGTGTTAAACTCTCCCACCAGGGGAGATGCGACTGTGTCTCCACCAGATCAAATCCTAGCATCTCGGCCAGCCGCTGGTCGCAAATAGTTTCATTTGTCTGAATGTTGTAGTCCCAAGACCCGAGGCCCGCGCCGCTCAATACAAGATCTAGCCTTTGCTCACTTTCCCTCAAAGACTTTTCCGCTTGTTTGCGCTCTACGATTTCCTCCTTGAGTTGTTTATTCGCCTTTTGTAGTTCATACGTGCGTTCTTCCACACGATTCTCAAGTTCATCATGAGCCTCTTGCAACTCCTTTTCCGCCAGTTTACGGGCGGTGATGTCTGATATGGACGTTCGAAGTCCGATAAATTTGCCGGGAGAACCTTCTATTCCCACGCTTTCCAGTTGAACGTGAATCCAATTACCGTCCGGTTGCGCCAGTTTGATCTCGCAAATATGTCGGGTCCCGCTTTGCAGGACGTGATTTCGGTGAAGATAGAAAGTGTCCTGGGTATCCTTGTCGATAAAGCTCGTCAAAGGCTTACCGACGAGAGATCCTCTCTCCGTTCCCAGAAGAGCCGCAGCCGAGAAATTGGATTCCAGAACCAGCGAATTCTTATCCAATGTGACATATCCAATCGGCGCATAGTCATATAAATCCGTATATCTGTCCTTAGACCGTTCAACTTCGGCTCGTGACCGACGAAGTTCTTCATTCTGCATCTCCAGTTCTATCTGATGTACCTGGAGTTCGTGAACTAGTTTTTGGACTTCATCACCTGACAAAGCCGATATGTCAAGAACATCGCTCAACTTTCCCGGCAACTCGGCCTCCGCTCGCTGTCGTAAATTGGAGGGTTTATCTTTTAAATCCTTGTCTTGCGTCATAGATCACCTCGGTCAATGAGTATGTACCTGGGGTTTTTCGTGTACGCTTCGGTCCCGGAATCATCAATTATACAAACATCTTGCCATTTCAGGGTCACAATGGCCCAAAGTCCTCAAGCGCAAAAGAACTCAGGTCGGGGCTTCTTCTGACGGATTCTATTCCTGTTTGAAGTTATCACGGAAAAAACGTCTCAATATACTATTGAGGCATAACCAACAAAGCTGGCTCCCGGCATTACATCGTAACTTGTATAATAGTCGAGGAGCCTTCCTTGTCTCACGCCATGCAATCTGGCCGTTTCTATAATGGTGGCAATAGGTCCTGCCGAACAAGTGTTATGACGGATGGAAGCATCCTTGATCAATGCGTCCGCATTCATATGGATTGCATTTTCTACCAGTATTCTGTCATTCTCTTCTTTTACCCACTATACTGAAGACGCTCCAGCGCCTCTTGGAGTAAAATTATAATTTGGACCATAGTGAGTCAAGTCGGCCGATCCCAAAAAAACGGCCGACAAACCTTTCTCATCAAGGAGAGTTTTTACATTCCGGGCCAGATTTATCGCTTCGTCGGATGACGGCGAGTGTACAGCTACAATCTTCGCGTTTGGGAAGAAATAGCCGACAAGTGGGAGTTGTACCTCAATAGTGTTGTCAGAAAAATTGCTTCCAGCGGCCACAGCCTGTCCGCTATTGACGAGTTTGAGCGTGCACTCCATGTCTATCGGTTTAACGCCAAATGGGGTTTCCACTGAATCTTCCACATACGCTATCGGAGCGTATCCCCCGGGAAGGTGCCCCCCAAAGACAACAACCCTATCCACATCGCCCTTTAAAGACAAAGTCTTGACAACTTTTGCGGCGGCCCGACCGGAAAAAGCCCAACCTGCATGCGGGGCCACGCCCGCTATCCAGTCGCCTTCAGGAGGGTTAAAACCACTTAGAAAATTATTGATTTCGTCCCTGCACTCATTGGCGGACCCCGGATACCAGCCTGTCGGCAACATCCTTCTCCTGACGCTCATGAATACACCCCCTTAAGACATTTTCCGACAAAAAACCCAAGCAATTCCAAATGCATATGATTGAATTAGTCAATATGAGGACTAATACTCATCTGAAAAACATGGAGCCAATCGGCCAGCCAGCGCAAACCTGTGATATTCCTGTAGAGACATCACCTTGAATTCGTCTCCCCGGCAGACGCTCTTCAACCCCAGAGAAAGTGCGTTAGCCCCTGCCAGGGTAGTGAAATAGGGCACATTGTGATTCAAGGCTGAGAGTCTTATATCAAAAGAATCCTTGAAAGATTCCTTGTCCGCTGAAGTGTTTATGACCAGCACAATTTCGTTGTTCTTTATGAGGTCTGTAACATCCGGCAAGCCCTCCTCGTGAACTTTTCCTACAACTGAACAAGATACGCCTGCAGCATTAAGAGCCGCCGCTGTTCCTTCCGTGCATACAAAAGAAAATCCACATTGACTCATTCTTCTGGCAACTATTACGGCTTGGGCTTTGTCTCTGGCGGCTACACTCAAGAACACCTTGCCGCCGGTCGGCACAGGAAATTCAGTGCTGTACTGGGCCTTCAGAAAGGCCTGTCCAAACTCCAAATCTATTCCCATGACTTCGCCGGTGGACTTCATCTCAGGCCCGAGAACAACATCAACTCCGGGGAATTTTATGAATGGGAAAACAGCTTCTTTAACGCTTACGTGATCTGGAATTATTTCGTTAGTGTATCCAAGCTCTTCAAGAGTCTTGCCGGCCATCACACGAGCGCCAATTTTCGCCAGAGGCACACCAATGGCTTTGGAAACAAACGGAATAGTCCTGGAAGCTCTTGGGTTAACCTCTAAAACATAAACCTCACCATCCTTTAGGGCTAGTTGAAGATTCATTAAACCCTTGACTCCTAATTCGAGAGCCAGCATTTTAGTGATCCTTCTTATCTCGTCGAGGTGGTACCTTCCAAGATTGTATGGCGGCAGTGAACACGAGGAGTCGCCGGAATGCACGCCAGCTTCCTCGATGTGTTCCATGATTCCACCGATAACAACCGTTTCTCCATCCGAAACAGCGTCAACATCGATTTCGACAGCTCCTGTGAGGTATCCATCCACTAGAATTGGTTGGTCAGGTGAGGCTTTGACCACTGACGTGAGATACTCTGTCAGATCCTCTTTATCATGAACAATTTCCATAGCCCGCCCGCCGAGGACGTAGGACGGCCTAACGACTAACGGATATCCTATCCTTTCGGCGACTTCCATTACTTCTTCGTAAGAATGCGCAATGTCATTTGGCGGCTGGTTCAGCCCTAGATCGAGAAGCATCTCCTTGAAACGTTTCCTGTCTTCCGCACGGTCTATGGCATCCGGCGAAGTTCCTATTATAGGAACACCCGCTCTCCACAAAGGCAGCGCCAACTTGAGCGGTGTTTGTCCTCCAAACTGAACAATGACTCCATCGGGTTTCTCTCGATCAACTATCTCGAGAACATCTTCAAGGGTCAGAGGCTCGAAATATAAACGATCTGACGTGTCATAGTCGGTGCTGACAGTTTCGGGATTGCAGTTGACCATAATCGTTTCGAAACCATCTTCCTCGAGGGCGAACACGCCATGCACGCAGCAATAGTCGAACTCTATGCCCTGCCCTATTCTGTTGGGCCCCCCACCGAGTATCATTATTTTCTTCTTCTTTGTTACTCCAGACTCATCCTCATCCTCATAAGACGAATACAGATAAGGGGTATGGGCCTCAAATTCCGCTGCGCACGTATCAACCCTTTTATACACTGGCCTTACGCCATTTCTGTATCTGAAATCCCGGATTTGATCTTCCTTAAGTTTTAGAAGTTCAGATATTCGAATATCTGAAAATCCCATTGCCTTAGCTTTACGAACGTTGTCCACGGAATCGGTTCCATCAATCCAGCCTGGTTTTAAAATCTCGGATTCCATCTCAATGATTTGACGAACCTGGTCTAAGAACCATGGATCAATCTTGGAGGCGGAATAAATATCTGAGACGCTTATTCCCGCACGGATAGCATCCCCTAACTGCCACAGACGATCAGGCGTCGGTCTTCTGAGCCTATCCAGGATCTCGTTTTTGGACAGTTCAACATCGAGACTTGGTTCAAAACCGTAAACATCGATTTCCAGTGAGCGTATAGCCTTTTGCAGAGACTCTTTGAATGTTCGCCCGATAGCCATGACCTCACCCACGGATTTCATTTGAGTGCCAAGCGTATTGTCGGCGCCTGGAAATTTTTCAAATGTAAAACGCGGTATCTTTGTAACTACATAGTCTATAGTTGGTTCAAAAGAAGCCGGAGTTTTTAATGTGATGTCATTGGCAATCTCATCCAGAGTGTAACCGACCGC
>JAZDKD010000705.1:0-10165 GCA_043803345.1 Pseudomonadota bacterium | reverse complement strand
TCTTATGGACCGCCTCTCATACTTTCACCGACTAACACTGCTTTTGTGTCTCTCCGAACGGGTCAACACATATCGAACAAGGTCTTGACAGTTTTACGTAATGATGAAATAGTTTTGCCACATTTTTTTCACTTTCAATTTTGTCATTTTCCCAAAGCAATTTTCAATATACGGATTGACCATTCAAATGCTATGTTGTTAATCTTCGGGTCAAATGGCCCGCAACATATTGATACATTTAGAATCAGGTATGGTTTGGCGTAGTGAGAGAATTCAGCAGTCTGAAAAGAGTAGTTCGGCTGGCCGGCCTGTTCATTGGCTCGTTATTCCTACTATCCTTGTCAGGTTGTATAGGTTTCCCCTCCCTTTTCAAGAATAAACCCGCCCCTTCAATCGCAGCGCCTGTGATTCATCGACCAACGTCGAGCGGCAGGTCCCAACAGTCGGCACAGAGATCGATAGGGTTGGAACAGTGCCTTGAAATCGCAAGGAGAAACAACCCCAGTCTGGCATCCGGGGCCTGGGATATTCAAACATCGGTGGCGCTTCGCAACATCGCTGCGTCCGAAAAATGGCCGAACATAAGCAACGTAGACAGCTTACGCCAATATGTGCAAAATCAGAGATTACAAGCCGCTACTTTGAACGGTGAACCCGGAATGTTCTCTTCCGGAATCCTCGCTGTGGATATTTTGGTGAGGATGCCTATATTTACGGGTGGGCGTATTAGAAGCGACATCAGCGCCGCTGAACTAGCGACGCTTGCTACCCAAAACCGTCTTGCCCGTACATGGGAAGAGCTGATCTTCAATGTTTCCAGCGCGTTCTACACCATCCTTGGTCAACGTAAGTTGATCGATTCACTGGAATTCTCTCGGAATGTTCTGACAAAGCATAAAAAACGGGTTCAGGATATGATGTCGGCTGGGAAGGCAGCCAAAGTCGATGTCCTTCGCACTGAAGTTAGAATCGCGGATCTGGATCAGCGTCTGGTGAAAGAGAAAAGCCTGCTTGAAATACAAAGACGCCTGTTGACTGCGCTCATGGGGCTTGGCATGGGCAGTGGGCCGGTCGATGTTCAGGGAGGTCTGGGCCTTGGCGGTCCTGCCCCTGACCTGGATGGATCGCTCGCCATGGCATTCGCTGAACGTGGTGATTACAGGTCCGCCAGAGCGTCGCTCGACGCTCAGGCCATGAAGATCAGAGCGGCCCGGGGGGCGCTCTGGCCTAAAATCACTGTGGATGGGGCTATCGGAATGAGAACCGCCACAGGTATTGACGACAACGGTGTGGCGTACACCAATAGGCTCAACGACCCAAAAGACCCAGCCAACCGGCCACTCAGAGGACCCTGGCCGTACCCTGACTCGACACTGCCGGTCGGTAGCATGGGCGTGGTTGCTGATTACCCAATCTTTGACGGTGGCCGAATTCGTTCCCAGATATCCGAACAGGAAACAAAATTCGTATCCATGCAACAGCTGCTTCGTAAACTGGAACTTCAGATCCGATTGGATGTAGAGACAGCCATTATTAACGTTAACTCGGCGAGGGATCGGGTTTACGCGACTAAAAAAGCAATTGAACAATCTGAGGAAAGCTTCAGGATCGAGCAGGAGAAGTATGATCTCGGCAAGGGATCGATTACCGATGTTCTCGACGCTCAGTCCGCCATGCTGGAGGCTCAAAGTAGCTATTACAGATCTCTCGCCGAGTACAATATCTCTGTGGCTCAACTCGGCATGGCCACTGGAGAGAAGAGGTAAGCCATGCCTGGGGTTTCCAAAGGGTTGTAAAAGAACGCTGAAGCGGGTTTTAAGACGCGGAAAATTGTTGGAGACACTCGATGAAAAGCGCATTAATCAAGGTGTTGATCGCATTGATTGTGTTGTTGGCGGCATGGGGGATTTACAAGATCGCTTCAAGCGACAAGGCAAAGCCACCTCCCCTAAAACCTAACCCCCTTGTCACCACTGTGCCTGCGCAGACAGGAGAAATATCTGAACTTATCGATTTGACCGGGTCTGTGGAGCCTACCCGTCTAGCGCGACTGGCGTCGCCCGCAGAGGGACCAATTCTTAACAGTAGAGTCCGGGAAGGCGATGTTGTCAAACAAGGATTCAAGGTATTGAGTATTGGGAGAAAAAAGGCCACGGAAGCGCTCTTGATGTCGGCTAAACAGGACCTCGAATCTGAAAAAGAAGAATTGGCGAGAATTGAGCAACTGGTCGAATCGGGCGCTATTCCGAGAGATCAACTCGATACGGCAAAGGCCAGATATTCCCGAATGGTTGCCCAGCTTGCTCGAGTTAAAGAGAATTCCGAGGATTACGATGTGGAGGCCCCTTGGGACGGGATTATTTCAAAGGTTTTGGTTAATGATGGCAATTATGTCGCAGCTCGAACGGTTCTTGTTGAAATGTTCGATCCCAAATCCCTGGTGGTTAGAATAGCTGTGCCGGAAGCCCAGAGTCAGGAGATTAAGCCAGATATGGATGTTGCCGTCAAACTTGACGCATACCATGGAAAATCATTTAGAGGCAAGATATCCCGCATTTATCCGGACCTTGACCGACGCATGCGGACACGAATCGCTGAGGTCGCAATCGTTGACGACGTGGCTCTAGATCCTGGCATGTTTGCCAGACTCGATCTGAAATTGAGGACTGAAAAAGAAAACGTAGTTGTACCTTCCCAGGCGGTCATAGTAACTCCTACGGGCTTGCGTGTAGCCTTCATAATAGAGGACGGAAAAGCAGTTCAACGCAAAATAAAGACAGGCCTGGAGAGTGAGGGAAAAATTCAAATCCTGTCAGGGATCAACCCTGGGGAACAGATTGTAGTATCCGGCAACGAGAAGCTAAAGGACGGGATTGCGGTTAGGGTTCAGGGTAAGGCAAAGCCTGATCAAAAGACACAGGAGAATCCGCAGGCTTCTGCCAAGCCGGGAGCCGCAAAATGAAGATTACCCGATACGCCGTTCAGCGTAGGGTCGCCACGAGCGTTATAGTTCTAGCCCTTCTGGTTCTAGGGTTCTATGGTTTGTGGAAGCTGCCGGTCGATTTTCTGCCAAGCATCACTTATCCAATGATTAAAATTCACATCTGGTGGCCTGGCGCTACTCCCGAAGAAATAGACAAGAACCTTGCGGATCCCATTGAACGGGAGTTGGCTACTGTAGACAGCCTGGATTACCTGGAATCTTCCTCTATTGAAGGAATGTACACCGCTCTCGTCAATTTCCAATACGGAGTGGACGTTAATGTCGCTTATCAGGACGCCATAGCCGCAATGGCAAGGGTCGCCAGAAATTTGCCGAAGGACATTGAGCCCCCCATCATCATCAAAGCAGATCCATCGCAGTTACCGGTCGTGCAACTCACCGTGAGTTCAGATAAATGGGACCTGGTCAAAATCAGAACATGGACTGAAAACTGGCTCCAGGATCGTCTCATGGCAACAACGGGTGTGGCCGGCACCGAAATAGTCGGGGGATTGAAACGGGAAATCCGGGTCAATCTTGATGCCAAAGCTCTTGACAAACACCAATTCTCACTTACCAACGTAGTCAAGAGATTAAAGGACGAAAACCTCGAGCAATTTGGTGGCAGAGTAATAGCGGGTCCCAGGGAATTCATAGCCCGAACTATGGGCGAATATAAGTCGATCGAAGACATCAGACGAGTCGTGCTGGCAAAAAAGGACGAGGGCAAGATATATGTTCGCGACGTGGCGCAAGTTGAGGATGGGAGTGAGGATGTCCGAATAATTACCCGACTTGATGGACAACCCTGCGTGAAGTTGAGCGTTTTGAAACAAGCAGACGCCAATACCGTCGAGGTGGCGAGGGCGGTCAGAAACAAAATAGATGAGATAGAGAAAGCTCTGCCGGCCGGAATAAAGCTGGGAATAGTCGAGAACCAGGCAGATTACGTGGAGGCGGCCCTTGCCGGTGTCAGAAACGCCGCCCTTGAAGGCGCTTTTCTTGTGATCCTTATTTCTTATGTTTTTCTGGGCAGTTGGAGACAAACTCTCGTAATGGCGTTGGCCCTGCCGGTTACACTGGTGGTCAATTTTGGTGTCATGAAACTGGCCGGTTTTTCGTTGAATATCTTTTCATTAGCTGGACTTGTCGTCGCAATCAGCGTAGACCTCGATAACTCAATAATCGTCAATGAAAATATAGCCAGGCTAATGCGTAAGAACCCAGGGCAACCAATAGCCGGTATAGCGGAATCAGCCGTCTCAGAGGTTGGGCCGGCTATTATCGCCGCGACCCTTGCTTTTGTAGCCCTTTTTGTTCCATTTATGCTGGTTCCCGGTCTCGTGAGCCTCCTGTTCAAAGAACTAATCATGGTGATTGCAGGGGTAGTTATAATAAGTCTTGGGACCGCGATCACATTTGGCCCGATGTTGATCTCATTAATTGTGGGCAAGAAGTCGGAACTGGAATCACACGACACCAGGTTTCAGCGCTATTTCACAAAAATTACTGACGCCTATGGATGGCTGCTCACGAGAGTGATAAAGGCCAGATGGCTAGCGATGGGCATAACTGCCGTCTTTTTAGGATCGATAATCATTGTGGCGCCTCATGTGGGCACTGAATTCCTCCCGAGAATGGATGACGGTAGGGTTATGGTCAAGGTTCGGCTTCCTACCGGAGCTTCCGTGTATGAGACGGACAAGGCGCTCAAACGTATAGAAGCCCTCCTAAAAGGGGACCCATTGATTGAATCTTACTTCACACTGGTGGGAGGTAAGGTGTGGGGTCTGTACACCTATCTGATAGCAAATGAAGGCGAAATAGATATTCAGCTTGCGCCGGGGCATCAACGTGATGTTACCACGAAGCAGTTTATAGACCGTCTGAGACCTAAAGTCGGCAAGATTGGGATCCCTGGAGGCATGGCAATGGTCATGCAAATGCCTGTCAAAGGGATTCGCAAACTGGGTGACGCTGATATAGAAGTCCAAATCAAAGGTCAGGATATTGACACACTTTTTGACCTGGCACAGAAGACTGCGGGAAACATGAACAAACTAGCGCATTTTACAAATGTATATGTTTCCATGGATATGACCAAACCGGAATACCAGATATGGGTGGACAGGGAGCGGGCCGCTGAGTTGGGAGTTTCGATGACGGATGTGGCCACCACGGTCAAATCGCTCGTAAGCGGCTCAGTCGCGTCAAGATACAGGGATGGTGATTATTACTATAACATCAGGGTTGTAATTCCTGAAAACGAGATCACATCCAGACAAGACATAGAGAACCTTATTTTGGAGTCTACACAAAGCGGCGGTTTTCTCAGAGTAAAAGATTTAGCGGTGGTAAACCAATCTGTGGGGCCGGTCGAAATAGTCAGGCAAGACCAAATCAAGGCCGTCATAGTTCGTGGCGACGCGTCTGGAGTCAGTGTAGGGCAGGCGCTTACGGAACTCAAAGACTCAATTGCAAAAATGGACCGACCGGTGGGTTATGATTTCAGCTATAGTGGCCAGGCCCTCCTGATGGCTGATATGCAGCGTACCACTCTTATGATATTGGCGTTTTCACTCTTCTTCTCTTTTGTAGTGTTGGCGGTTCAGTTCAATAGTCTTAGAATGCCTCTTCTGATTCTTGGATGCGTTCCCTTTTGTCTTGCCGGTCTGATCTACATGCTTTGGGCTACAACTCTACCGTTCGGCGCAACAGTAATTATCGGTGCCCTGGTAGTCGTGGCGGCTACGGCGAATGAAGGTGTGCTCCTGATGACTTTTGCGGAAGAACTTCGATCACGCTCTGACATGACCACGTTTGAAGCCGTAGTTTCAGCGGCGAAAATTCGGCTTCGTCCTAGATTGATGACAACAATAGCCATCATCATGGGGCTATCGCCATTAGCGCTCAATATTGAAACCGGTGGTGAAATGCTCCAACCCATGGCCGCTGGCGCAATAGGTGGCTTGTTAGCGTTAATTCCCGTGGCCATGTTTTTGATGCCATGTATTTACGTAATTTCGACCAGGAGAAAAAAGATTACGGTTGCGTAATATCAGGAAACGAGAAGATGGAGTTGGAGCCATGGCACTGGCCCACAATACCGGCTCGACAATTATACCAAGACTCGGTTATTGGATATTCTCTTTGTATCTCTAACCACATTCTGCAAAGTTTTCTTGCGCAAACGCCACTCGTTCCGAAACGCTTCCGAGGCTTGATCGATGGCGTTCGACCATTTCCAACCTCGGCAGCAGACCACAATTATTCGCAACCTGTATGTTAAGACCGGGTCTCGCGTTCAGTTCCAAAATTAGAGGCCCCCTGGTCTTGTCCAAGACAATGTCGACTCCCAGGTAACCCAGATCGGTCAACTCGTACCACGTGGCGGCTAGCTCCAAAAGGCGCGCCCATCCTGGTATCGACAAACCGGTCACCAGGTTTCCGGTATCAGGATGTTCGGTTACTATTTTGTTTTTCCATACACCTCTAAGAGTTACACCCGTAGAAATACTTATACCAACGCCTATGGCCCCTTGATGCAGGTTGGCCTTGCCGTCGGATTCTTTCGTAGGGAGGCGGACCATGGCCATTATCGGGACTCCAAACAGGACGACTATCCGGATATCAGGAACACCCTCGTAGCTGATCTTTTTAAAGAGCGGATCGAACTCAACCCTATACTCCGCCAACACCTCGTCCGGTTGGCCTCCAAGGCTGTACAGACCGCTGAGTGTATTGAAAACATGGTGTTTCAATTCGTCGAGGGTCAATGTTTTCCCATCCTGTTTACAAAAGTTTCCGTCTACGCTGCGTGAAACCACCAGGATTCCTTCGCCGCCACTCCCATGGGCCGGTTTGAGCACAAAATCAGAATACGGTTTTAGGACATCCGGTAATTCGTGAACCTGGCCCGTTACTTCCACCACAGCATAAAGGTCTGGAACGGGGATACCATTGTCCTGAGCCAGTTTTTTGGTGCGCACTTTGTCGTCAACCAGGGGGTACAAGCGTCGAGGATTGTATTTCAATGTAAAGTTCGCGTTTCTCCCGTTTATCCCTAGCACACCCTTGTCTTTGAGCCCCTTTATTGTCTTCAGCATGACTGTCTTAGTTCCCGGCCAAAGCCTTGAATCGGTACAGGTCCATTATGCGGTATCCGGAGTACCTTCCCAGAAGAAGGGTGGCAGCCAGCAAGACAAACAGCAACTCCGGAAACACGAACACAATGTGCTCAAGGAATTTGTTGTTCATGACAACAAACGCAAGGACGGCGGCAAACATACTGCCAAGTCCTGATAAGAGGGATTCTCCAGCGCCGCGTTCCTCCCATACTATGGACATTCTTTCAATGGTCATCGTAAGGATCACAAGGGGGAAAAGAGCCAGTGAGAGTCCTCGGTGAATCCCAAGGCTATGTGTAATAATACTGAGCGCCAAAATGAGCAGGACCACCACGATGAGAACAGCGGCCAACCGAGGAACAACCAGCAATTTTAGTTTTTCAAGGTAAAATCGTGTGACAAGGCCAAGGCCAACCACGACGGTAAACATCATAATGCCCCACATAAGCCCAGTTTCCCTAAATGCTAGCGCTATCAACACCGGCATGAAAGTCCCAAAAGTCTTTATACCCACTATATTACGCAGAATCACCAAGAGGAAAGCGCCTATCGGAATCGTGAGCAAAATTCGAAAGACAGACTGAGTGTTTACGGGGAGGGAAAACAGAGAGAACTTCAGCAAAAGCGGCTTCGAGATTTCGCCTCGAAAAGCCACCGACGCGATTCCTTCATCAACTTTCGGGCTGACGGACAGTGTCAGATTAAGCTTCGACCCGCCCTGCAGTTGCGCCAGATTGTTATCGCCCCTCCACCATGGCAGCCAGTCAACAGGGACAGGTGATATCCCCGTGGCAGGATCAAAGGTTTGCCAAGTCCGGTTGTCGTAAACCTCAAGCCAATGTAATAAATTGACCTTCTTGGAAAATTCCGTTTTCTCTTCATTTAGGTAAATGCCATGAACAACCCTGGTGTTTATCGCAGCATGGTTAAGGAGATGAGACGCAAGTTCCACTCTAGAGCGCGGAGTGGTTTTTTGGCCCAAAAGAAGCTGCACATTGTCGTCGGGATTAGCAGAGTTTAGCCTCTTCAAGAGTTCGGCGACAAAACTCCGAGTATCGGCTGACTTGGACTTTATGTCGCCTATGAGCGAGTCTACGGCCGCGAGTTTAGGTCCCCTAAAACCTGGATTCGTTATTTCCGGGAGTTTTATGTCCGACTTTGACGGCTTGTTTCTGACCATGCGCACAGTTGCCTGATAATAAAGGTTCTGGGCGCCGCTCTGTTTTCGGGTAGACCATACCACCGTTCGGTTGACATCTTCCAGTGAAGCTACGAGACCGTAACCGGTTGATATGAAATGTTCGTCGGTGATGGCAAACGTGCCGGTATTCATAGGAAGAAACATAGACACCTTTACCGGGGCGCCTTCAGCTTCGAAACGGAGACGAGCTTCCACGAGCCATACTTGAACTTTGGTCTTAGGCGACAAAGGAAAGCCCAAGTAATAGGCCTTGTAACAAGAAACCCCGAGCCCCAGGATGGTCAATCCGAGCGCTAACAGGTAGAGCCTGCGTTTGTTCAACGTGTCATCGCTCCTTACAGCTCGGTTCAACCGTGTATTCGACTGACGGGTCCAGCAATAGCCTACCGGCCATAAAGCTACGTCCGATGAGAAGCGGATACTTGAAACGGCTTCGGTCGACCAGGTTTACGTTGGTATCCGCGTAATGTCTTCCAACACAGATCCCCAGGCTAACAACCAGACGTTTCTGAGGCGGCCCTTGGTGTCGCTTAATCTCAGCTACTCCAAGCAATTTACGTTCCAGGGTAACTTTTTTTCCTGTCTTGTCCACAACGGTGAATCGGACCCATGTTTCCCCATCCCTATCAAATTTGTTGATGTCAACCGCATTGATTGACGAAGTTTCAGCTCCCGTATCCAGTTTCGCATCCAGCACGGTGTTGCTTGGAACTATGATTGCTTTCTCGATCCATCCTACGCTTTGCTTGTCCTGTCCATAGGGGTTAACCGGTGTCAGGATTGCCATTAAACCAATCAAGAAATAAATACGGATGTTCATTCTGCCTTCCCTTGGTGATGAGGTTCACGATCGTGTTCCGCCACTGATCGAGTCGTCGCGACAACTGTTTGGCAGGGGGGTTATCGATATCTGGAATTCCCCGACTGACTGGACCAGACATTTTGGTTCGGTTTCTTTTCGAGAATCAGGTCCACCACAAGATGATGAGCCTGTTCCGTTGCAAGGCTCAACGCAGTGAAACCCTTTCGGGTTCTTGCGTTGACATCCGCTCCGTTTTCAAGCAGCAGGATCACTACATCTTGCCAACCCTTAAGCGCAGCGCAGATTAGCGGAGTCTGGCCGTACGAATCCTTTGCGTTGACATCCGCTCCTCTTTCCAAAAGCAATCGCACAACATCAACATGTCCTTGAGACGCGGCAGCCATCAATGGAGTCTTTTCATATCGTCCGCGAACATTAACGTTAGCTCCCTTATCCAGAAGCAGGGTTACTGTTTCGAGCCGACCGCCATACGCTGCCCGTCCTAACGAGGTTTTTCCTTGCGCATCATGTCCGTCCACCTCGATTCCTTTGTCAAGGATCGAGGCTACTTGCAAAACTTTTCCAGAGGACGCCGCGTCGGTGAGTTGGGACGCAAGGTCTTTAGAAACCCCAAAACCGGCCGAGAACAAACCGCCTACCACCAAAAACCCTAATATGGGCAAAATTTTCTGTAATTCTTTCAAGTTATCCTCACTCCATATCTCGTTAACAATTCACTTGAACTATTTTCCCTCATCATTTCTTTTCGGGATAGTTCCGGCTTTATATACTATTACAAGCCAATGTCAAAAAACTTGCGATCCTTCCAAGAACGCAGTGTTCAAAAGAACTCGTTCTCGAGCCGGTTTTTTTGATCGACAGAGAATAGTGAAACCATGTCTGACAAGTGATTTAATTAGCCTTAGAAATCCACGTCCTCTGGACGTGGTCAGAGTCTGAAGGCTATGCCGGAAGACAGCCCATCTGCTAACTCTAGAATTCAAGTTGTTCCCGCAACTTCGAAAACAGGAGAAGCAGATGAGCAGGTTTCG
>JAZDKD010000704.1:0-2333 GCA_043803345.1 Pseudomonadota bacterium | reverse complement strand
TGTTTGAAAAGGCTATCTCTAAACTAACAAATCGTGATCCTAAAAAACCAAGTCGTAAATGGTCAGAGATACACCAAAAAATATCCCCCGTACTTCAGCAGGCTTGTGGAAGGCTTTACAACGAGCAGGAGATGATTGCTTTGCTGTCTCTCTCGGTGTCTAACGACGAACTGGAGAACCTCAAAAAACAGTTTTGGCGTGGTACATTCGCTGCCATTGTCTATTCTGAAATCCGAAACCTCTCAGTTCACTGGTTCGGCCCACCAGATGCTATTTCGTTTGACAAAACGACATTTCGAGACAAGCCAATTCCACCTATTGATTTTTCAATGGTGCACCCTTGCCTCAAATGTGTCGCATTCGCAGCACGGGAAAAATCAATAAGCACAGAGAAATGGTTTGGTCACGACTTTGAATAAGCAAAAAGAACTTCTTGTTCTCAACGTGGTATCCTTTTTGAGGCTGACTGTATTTTTTTGATTACTTGCAAAAGGAGAAGAAGACAGTTTGAAAAGATAGATATGGAGAAAGTGCAAGTGACTTGCAATTGATAGGTTTGAATCGAAAGCATCATCTGGGGGAGAAAAAGGGGACAGATTTATTTTACAGCTTTACTTGGCCTACCCCGTCCCCGAAACTCGATCCGCCTTCCTACATTTGCCTCTATTTCCTCGATAAATTTATCGCCACCTGTCAACTGCCCCCGCTGTACTGCTTGGCGTATCCGGTCCAGCTCGCTTTCCAGAATTGTTTCCAGGACAAAGTCTCTGTATTTCTCCTGACGTTTCCTCTCTGTTGATGCCAATCCAAGATAGTGGGGATCGAAGTCCAGCCATTCCCGTTTCGCGGTTCCCACCTTAGCACCGTAACTTGACCATCGATAGAACTCTGGTTCGGCAACAATCCCAGCCCGTACCGGGTTCAACTCTACATATCGGCTACAAGCCAAAAGATATTCGTTCGTACAGATAGGGCTTGATTTGTAGCGTCCTTCCCACAAGGTGCCGCTGCGCTGCGCTACACCCCAAGTCTGGGTGTCATATTGGTACCCATATTGGTACCAGGCAACGGTAACTCAAATCCGGTTGCCGCCTCCAATAAAAAATCAAAGGGTTACAAGGAGAATCAACAGCTTGTAGCCCTTTTTCTTTTGTTCTTGAAATATCACAGGACATCACAGAAAGTCTTGAGAATCACCCTTTTTCACCACCAAGTCCCGTTAATTTCCACAACAGCTTTTTTGACACTTTCGTGAGTAAGAACAAGCGTTGGTGTCAAACCAAATCGAGCGGAAGTCCCGTTAATCGATTCCATGTCTTGACCGATTGCAAGTTGCTTGCAATCAAAGGGGGTCTTTGTGTCTCCGGATACAATCTTAACCGCTATATTCAGTTTTGGGTGCCGATACCCACAGCAGCTTATGTTGTTTTGTAGACTCGCTCCCTTGTTTCAGGATAGCTAAAATAAAGAGGCGCATTAGGGAAGATGAGCGGTTAGCACAGAATCTTATGGGTTTAGAAGAAAACCTCGTCGAGGGAGAGCTGGAAAAAATAAGGGAATAACGAAACCTGATCCCAAAAGCTCCTGGCAAGAGTTTTGTGGCAGCAAAACATCCCATTGACGTACTACTCCCGTTTTTGTATATTTACTCCATCCCAAAGCAAAGTCTTATCACTGACCGAAAAAAAGCAGAAAATAAATCTGTCCCCTTTTTACCTATCCATCTGAATCAGGATATTGGATGGCCAAAAAAGGAAACGGACAAAGGAAGAACAAATGGACTGGCAGGAAAGATGGTCACAGATGAGAGCGGTCAGGGGGATTCTCCACGGTAGTCGGGCCTTTGGGGGGCCTTTCCAGGCAGAGTTTGGACTGACCAACCTGTGTAATCAAACATGCATTCACTGCTATTACTACTCGCCGTTTCTTGAAAAAGCAAGCCTCAGGCCTGTTCGGAAGGCAAGGCAAACCGGCCTTGAGCTTCCGAGTTCGGAAAACATCGGGCGACTGCAGACGTTGAAGGCGGACACCAGCCGGACGAACGGTTTGATCGATGAACTGATTCGAATGGGGACGCGGCGATTTCAGTTCAGTGGAAACGGAGAAATCTTTTTGCACGAGAATGCCCTCGATTTTAGGGGCCGTGTCAAGAACGCGGGATGTGCCTGTTGGATCATCACCGCCGGACACCTTCTTAATCGTGAGAAGATCGACGCGCTGGTCCGGATGCGGCTCGATGAGGTGAGAATCACTGTCATGGCTGGTACCTCCGAGATGTACAACCGCACCCATCCCGGATGCCAGGACGGCTCTTTTGAGCACATAAAAGATAA
>JAZDKD010000703.1:0-9837 GCA_043803345.1 Pseudomonadota bacterium | reverse complement strand
GCCAGAAGACCTGCCTGTACGGGATATTCAGCTTCATACCAACGTGGATAAGGTGATGGAGGAGACAATGATGATGAAAAAGAAGGAAATTTTTCTGTCCGTTTGTTTAGTCTTTTTAATCGTTTTTTCGGCTAATTTCGCGCTTGCCGGAAAGCATGGGGAAAGCAAGCCCCAGAAAGAGGCGATTCTTCTGGTGGCGTTTGGGACAACAGTGCCCGACGCCAGAAAAGCCTTTGATCAGATCGAATCCCAGGTAAAGGGCGCATTCCCCGGAGTGGAAGTCCGATGGGCGTTCACTTCGAGCATCGTGAGGAAAAAGCTTCTGGAACAGGGCGTAAAACTGGAACCACCTACCGTTGCTCTGGCCAAGATGTTGGAGGACGGTTTTAACAGAGTGGTTGTGGCCTCGTTCCACACGATTCCCGGCGAGGAGTTCCACGACCTTTACAAGGATGTGGAAGCTTTCAGAAGCATGTCAGGCAGCCATGATCGACGGATTCTCGTGGCCAGACCACTCTTGTCTTCACGCAAGCACATGGAAGCGGCGATTGACGCGATGCTGGAGCAGACGCCTAAGAGCCGCAAGCCCGCCGACGCCATATTGCTAATGGGACATGGCTCGGAACATCAGCCTGCTGACGCTCTTTACGCCGCGTTGAACTTCTATGCTCAGGATAAGGACCCCAACCTTTACATTGCAACCGTAGAGGGTCAACCTACTATTGAAGATGTCGTCCCGAGGCTAAAGAAAAAGGGAGTCAAGAAGGTTTACCTGACGCCGTTCATGGCCGTGGCGGGCGACCATGCCCAAAATGACATGTGTGGGGATGAAAAGGATAGCTGGAAGTCAATACTGACGAAGGACGGCTTTGATGTGGAGTGTGTTCTGAAGGGCACAGCCGAGAATCCCAAAATCGTAAATTTATGGATTGACAACATTAAGGCGGCTCACTCACATTTCAAATGATGACTGGAACCAGAAAATTGACATTATGGACTTAACACCCGTTAGTTCATCATTCCGGGAATGAAACCAGAGGACAGGGCGGTGTTTTTCTAGGCTATGCCAAGTTACGCCGTTCTTGTCCCTCTGCGATTCGTTATATCTGATCAGATTATTCTGGAGCATGGCGTACAGCACGAATGATCGTAAAGGCGCAACTCACACTCCGCAATAAATTATCAATTTAGGTTCAGGAGTATAGGGGCTAATAACAAAAAACTCTTGCGCTATAGTAGCACCTAAGGATAAAACATAACACGAGGTTCAGAACAACACCTTCATTTACGTATATCGAATTGGCGGAGCCAAACTCTTCCAACCAATTCGTATCTTTTCCCTGGAAATAGGAGATGGTAATGAGACGACTTAAAATAGGTGACTTTCTTCACCCTGGAGTAACCGGCTTCGAGGAAGGAGTTCACTATAACTATTCTCCCTGTGGGCACACTCTAACAATCGCAGCCAAGGATCCAAGTTTTTCCGAAATTTCTGAGGTTCAGGAAAAGCTGTCCATATTTGCCCTGGAGGTTGTTGATGAAGCTGTCATTTTACTTTCGAAATTTGGAGGCGCCCCTTGGCGATTGTCTGACTACAACTGGTGGATAAATCCGCCTGTCATGCGACCCGATCCTTTTTCGGATCTCGAAAGACTCCGTGGTGGAGCGCTTTCTGTTAGCGTTTGTCTGGTTAACGCGTCAAGCGGATTAGTGGAGGCTTTGAGGTCCGTACGTCTTTCTGAGGAGTTCAGCTTCTCACTACTGCGGAACGTCGAATTGCAAACGCGCTGTTCGTTTGATCCATACCATTACCTCGACGTAGTTGACCGTACGCGACAAAAGTATCGAGACGGTAACACTATTCCAACGGACGATATCTGTTTGTGTACGGGAGATTTCTCATTTGTTGATCATGTTGCGCCCGGCTTGTCGAGCGCATGGCATTAGCGCCTAAAGGCGGGAATGAAAGGAGGAACACTCGAGCAAACGTGCCTTGGATCAATTTTGAACGAAACCTGAACTTTTTTGAAGGAGTCCAGAAATCATGTCGATCAAGCTAATACTGAATATCGATATCAACCCGGTGACTGAGCGCCATGAGCATGGACATCCGCCGGAGGATGATCATCCGGCTAGTCTCAGTTGCGATCTAAAGGATTTGCGAAATTCGCACAGTCCATCTGCGAAAAAGAGAAATGGAGGTGATTATTGTTCCGATTGCAGGAAGGAGCCATTGTTAAATCCTTCTGTTACAGCCGATCAGCAGCGCTTTGAGTCCAAGATTAACGAACTGTATTAAGGCGCCAATGACGGCAAAAGCCATCTGGGGTCTTGAACTTGATTCCGGATCGTCAGAATCTCCACATAAAGACGCAAGGAGTTTTATATGAGAGAAATCGAAAAGGTTTGGACCGTTACCAATGCGCCTGGTCCCCAGGACGTGGACGCAACTTACTTTGTCCAAGTCGACCAAGGGAAGTGTCAGAATTGTGATTCGTGCCTTGATTACTGCGGCACCGGCGCCATACAGGGGGCCGGGGGGAGGGACGATACCCCGCACACAGTTGTCGACCCTTCTGCTTGTATGAACTGTGGACAGTGTCTTTATCACTGCCCATATCAGGCTATTTACGAAGGAGTATCCTTTGTTGACGATGTCAGGGCTGCGCTCAAAGACCCCAAGAAGGTTGTTGTGGCAATGCCCGCTCCTGCTGTTCGTTATGGAATTGCCGAGTCCTTTGGGGCAACACCAGGCGCATTTGCCGGCGGAAAGATGTTTGCCGCTCTTAGACAGCTAGGATTCGCATACATATGGGACAACGAGTTTACAGCGGATGTCACAATTATGGAGGAGGGAACGGAGTTTGTAGGACGGCTGACGGGCAAGATCAAGCAGCCACTTCCACAATTCACCTCGTGCTGTCCGGCATGGATCAAGTACGTAGAGACATTTTACCCTGATCTGTTTCCACACCTCTCTACTGCAAAATCGCCCATAGCAATGCTAGGGCCTCTTGCTAAAACATACGGGGCGGAAAAGACTCATACGCAGCCGGCGAGTATCTACACCGTTTCCATTATGCCGTGCGTGGCGAAAAAGTACGAGGGACTCAGGCCCGAGCTAGCCGCCAGCAGCTATCGTGACATAGACGCCACCATAACAACCAGAGAGCTTGCTTACATGATTAAAAAGGCGGGAATAGACTTCAACAGCCTTCCAGAGCAGGAAGCGGATCCGATCCTTGGTGTCTCAACCGGGGCAGGGACGATATTCGCCGCATCGGGTGGGGTAATGGAAGCTGCGCTTCGATTCGCTTATGAAGCTGTAACCAAGAAGCCTCTTGACAAAGTCGACTTTACTGCGGTTCGGGGTGATAAGAATCTCAAAGAAGCGACTGTAAAGGTAGGTGACACAGATGTGAAGGTTGCTGTGGTTTGGGGTTTAGCCAACGCCAAACCGATTTGTGATCAAATTCGGGCAAAAAAGTCTCCGTATCACTTTGTTGAGGTCATGACGTGTCCGGGCGGCTGCGTGAATGGAGGAGGTCAACCTCTACCACCGGGGACACTTCAATCCAGTTTGATGAAACATTTACGTTTGGTTTTCAACCGCTTCAGCGGTCTTAAACGAGTCTGACAAGGAGGACGCAAAAATCATGGACGGATTTACGAGGCGTCAATTTGTTCAAATCGCTGGCCTTGCCACAGGTATCTACATGTCAGGTTTGGGATTTGCGAAGTCCGCATACGCGGAAGCCAAGTCCTATCTTTCTGATAGGCTCGCCGCAATCTACAAACACGACAAAGAGATGAAATATAGGAAGTCCCAGGATAACCCCGCTGTAAAACAACTCTACACTGAATTCCTGGATCATCCCAATTCTCACATGGCCCATCGATTGCTACACACGCACCTCACCGATCGCTCGGCCCGTGTGAAAATGCTCAAACAAAAAGGAGTCAAACTAGCGTTATATCCTGAAAACTAAATATTGAAGTGGCCTGCGGGAAGGATTCGATCTGAACCAGAGGGCTAGTTCTCTAAAGAACTCCGCCGTCGCCCTGCAGGAAATTGCCACCCCTTTTTTCATTGCCATGGAGTTTTCCGAGAACTTGCCCAACTGAAATCATCGACCCAATCCCGAAAACCGCCGTTCAAATTGCAAACACAGGGTAGGCATAATTTGCCGTGTACGTCTGCGTCGACAATCACCTATCATCCCACGAGCGGCGGCAGTTAATCAGTTCACTCAAAGAAAAGAAGGCGTAGTTATGGATCCAAGACTTGTAATTATAGGAATAATCGTCGAGGACAGAAAAAATAACGCTACCAAGGTTAACGATATACTGAACCAGTTCGGCGACCTGATCCTGGGTCGTATCGGAGTGCCCCAAAGAGACAGAGGCATCAGCATTATCGGACTTATTGCGGAGGCGTCCACCGATCAGATTGGAGCGTTGACGGGAAAATTGGGGATGGTTCCAAAGGTCAAGGTGAAATCCATCCTTTTGTAGACAAAAAGGAACCGGACAACGGAGCCACATCATGGAAATAAATTGGCCGTCCATTCGGCCCTCAAGATAAAAAAAGTCAGGAAGGTTATCTATGTCCCAATTAGCTATAAAAAAAGAGCAGTTTAGTTTTATCGATGAATACCATATCTGGTCCGAACTATCGGCGGCTGAACAACCGGATAGGGTTCAAGTTCAGGAAGTTCTGGCAAAAGCCAGGGAGATGAAAGGCTTAGACACATCTGAAGCGGCTATCCTCCTTCAAAATGAGGACAAAGAACTTGATGAGGTCATGTTTGAAGTGGCACGAGAGATCAAAATGGCAATTTACGGAAACAGGATTGTTCTCTTCGCTCCGCTTTACGTTAGTAACGAGTGCGGCAATTCTTGCGCCTATTGCGGGTTCGCCGCCCGAAACAAGGAACTTAATCGCAAGACCTTGAATGCCGAAGAGATCCGTGAAGAAGTCGAAGTACTGGAGGAAATGGGGCACAAAAGATTGCTCCTCGTCTACGGTGAGCGCCATGATTTCAACGGGGAACGATATGCTGAGGATGTTCAAACCGTTTACTCGGTGAAATCCGGGAAAAGTGGTGAGATAAGGAGAGTAAATGTCAACCTTGCGCCACTGGATGTTGAAAACTTTAAGTTGCTTAAAGAAGCGGGAATAGGCACTTACCAATGTTTTCAGGAAACTTATCACCGGGCGACATACGAGAAAGTTCATTTATCGGGCCGAAAAACTGATTTTCTTTGGCGGCTGTACGCTCTTCACAGGGCCCAGGAAGCGGGGATAGACGACGTGGCGGTTGGCGCTCTTTTTGGATTATTTGACTACAAATTCGAGGTCCTAGGCTTGTTGACACATGCTAAACAGCTTGAGAAGGATTTTGGCGTCGGTCCCCATACAGTTTCATTTCCAAGAATTGAGCCGGCTATGGGAGCGGAAATGACGTATCGACCCCCTGGGCAGGTCGACGACTACAGTTTGAAAAAGATCGTAGCGATTATTCGAATTATGATGCCGTATACGGGAATAATATTATCCACACGCGAGGACGCGGAATTCCGAAAAGAACTGTTACAACTTGGTGTATCACAAATGAGCGCAGGGAGTAGAACTTATCCCGGCGCGTATCGAGATACCAGAGCGAACCTCCCTGACAAACAACAATTTACTATTGGGGATACGAGGCCTCTTGATGAGGTAATTTTCGACCTCGCGAAAAACCTGGAGTACATTCCGTCGTTTTGTACAGGTTGTTATCGGCTTGGCAGAACGGGCGACCAATTCATGGGTTTAGCCAAGGCGGCGTTTATTAACAAATTCTGTAGGCCCAACGCCATGCTGACATTCAAGGAATACTTGATTGATTATGCCTCGGCGCGAACAAAGCAAGCCGGCGAAGAACTCATTTCAAATCAATTGAAGGCCATCGCCGATGAAGCGATGCGTTCCCCGGTTGAAGCGAGGTTGAAAAGGATCGATGAAGGCGAAAGAGATCTATACTTTTAAACGAATTGAGACCCTGATGTTACATTTTGCCGTTAATAACAACATCCCTACCTATCTGGCGCGCAGTTCAGGGCAGGAGTGGGAGTTTGGCCCCGGCTATAAGCCGAAAGATGGCGCGCCCAAGTGGATTATTGTTTTAGACGATCAATTTTCTATTTTTCTCGAATCCGATGAATTTCCAGATCATTTGGTCGGAGAATTGTTGGATTTGGCCGATGGAGTGAGGAACAGCCTATATGCGATGGGAAAATGATGGGCTTGGTAAATTGGAGATACCGCCGCACGCTTACTTTGGGATTCACACTTTGCGGGCCATCGAAAACTTCGATGTTTCCGGATACAGGCTTAGGCAATCATTTATTTCGTCCTTTGCAACGGTCAAGAGAGCTTGCGCCATCACGAATTTGGAACTGGGATACCTGGAAAAACCCAGAGGCGCCGCAATCATTGCCGCATGTGAAGAAATAGAGTCTGGAGCGTTCCACGACCACGTCCTTGTGGATGCGTTTCAAGGCGGGGCCGGCACATCCACCAACATGAATCTTAACGAGGTGATAGCCAATCGGGCTGTTGAGATCCTCGGGGCCGAAAAAGGGGACTATTCGGTAGCGCATCCCATAGACGACGTCAATATGCATCAATCAACCAACGATGTTTATCCAACTGCTTTGAGGGTCACCGCCCTCAGACTTCTCAAGGAGTTGGAGGTAGAAGTCACTGCGCTGCAGGAAAGTCTACAACACAAAGAGGCGGAATTCAGGGACTTTGTAAAAACCGGCCGGACACAGCTTCAGGATGCGGCCCCTATAACTCTTGGGATGGAATTTGGGGCCTATGCCGAAGCAATATCAAGAGACCGCTGGCGGATATTTAAGGCCCGCGAAAGAGTAAGGCAGGTAAATTTAGGCGGAACAGCAGTCGGTACAGGCCTGGGGGCCCCTAAAGATTATATTTTCAGGGTAGTTGAAAATCTTAGGCTTATCACCGGGCTTAATGTGTCGAGGGCAGAAAACCTTGTGGACGCTACCCAAAATGCAGACACCTTTGTAGAAGTTTCGGGTATGCTGAAAGCCTTGGCGTCGAATCTTTTCAAGATAGCGTCTGACATTAGGCTGTTAAGTTGTGGACCAAACGCCGGGATAGCTGAAATAAGATTGCCTCCAGTTCAGGCGGGTTCCTCCATCATGGCCGGCAAAATCAATCCGGTGATACCGGAAATGGTTTCCCAAGTTGCACTAAGGGTAATGTCGAATGATCAGATAATAGGGCTTGTGGCCGCATTGGGTCAGTTGGAATTAAATCAGTTCTTGCCACTTCTGGCGCATAGCCTTATAGAATCGCTTGAGATCCTAAGCAGATCCTGCAGGTTGTTCTCAGAGAAATGTGTTCGGGGTATTGAACCAGATGCAAACCGTAGTCGTCAATTGTTGATGAACAGCACTATTGTCGCCACTGCGCTTGTGCCGGTTATCGGATATGAGAACGTCGAAAAAATTGTAAAGAAGGCCCAATCTGAGCAGAAAACGGTCATGGACGTAGCCGTTAACGAAGGTTTCTTAACCGAGGAGAGGGCCAAGCGCTTCTTGGCGCCTGAGCGCCTTTACAAACTGGGATTTGATCGCAATGAAGACGATGAGCTTGGCTGAGATCGAGGATCTTCTCGCCGGGATAGACGACCGGTGGCTTTTTGCAACAGCTAATGAAGTCAGAGACTCCATGTTTGGAGCCGATGTCTATTTAAGGGGAGTTATCGAATTCTCAAATTACTGCATGAGAAAATGCCATTATTGTGGCCTGCGCAAACCCAATGAAAAAATCAAGCGTTATAGATTGCAAAAGGATGAAATCTTGGAGGCCGCCTCTATTTTACCCGAGTTCAAACTTGGGACAGCGGTATTGCAGTCAGGAGACGATTATTATTACGGGAAAAAACTCGTTGGCGACATAGTTCAAGAAATAAAGAATCGCTATGATGTAGCTATCACCTTGTCACTGGGTGATCGCAACGAAAATGAATATCGCTACTGGAAGGATTGCGGGGCAGACCGATACCTCCTTAAGGTCGAAACTTTTCACAAGGAACTGCATGAGAGATTTAGGCCTCACCAAAGCCTTGACGAGCGGATTAATAGACTCTGTTTTCTAAGAAACCTCGGATATGAAATTGGTTCAGGAATAATAGTGGGACTCCCTGGAACAGACTTAGATATCCTGGCGGAAGATATAAAAGCCCTCTCCGGTCTTGAGCTGGACATGATAGCGGTTGGTCCTTTTGTGCCGCATCCTGATACCCCGCTAGGAAAAGAATCGGCCGGTAGTCTGTTATTGTCGTACAGGGCCATAGCAATTCTGAGGTTAATGAATCCCGGGGCAAATATCCCTGCGACCAACTCCTTTGCCGCCCTCGACCCCCGCGGAAAAGCCAAGGCGCTCAAGTGTGGCGCGAACATTGTCATGCCATCTATTACTCCTGAGGTTGTGAGAAGTCGCTACAACATATATCCCGGTAAAAATATGAGATTCTTACGCGTGCATGAGGAAGTTGAGGCCGCAAAATTACTTATATGCGGATGCGACCTCACGCCTTCCTCCTCGAAGGGTTTTTCTGTGAGGTAAATAGAGTGAATCAATCTCCTAGAGGCGTCCGGTTGGTTATTGCCATCATGGGCCGTAGAAACGCCGGCAAGTCATCTTTGGTAAACGCTATCATCGGCGAAGAAATTTCAATTGTGTCTGATACCCCTGGAACAACAACAGATCCGGTGGCCAAACATTATGAATTGTTGCCAGTTGGGCCGGTCACTTTTTACGATACCGCAGGTTTGGACGACACCGGGGCGCTGGGTCTGTTGAGGGTCGATGCAAGTAGGAAAATACTTTGGCGGGCGGATATAGTAGTATTAGTGATTGATGAGCAAGGACTTACCGAGATAGAAAAATCACTCGTCGACGAAACCAAGAGACTCGAAATCCCGTGCCTGATTGTCTTCAACAAATTAGACATCAAAGCCCCTGACGAATCCGATCGAGAGTATTGTCGAAGCAAATGTGTTCCATTCGTAGATGTGTCAGCGAAAACAAACAAGGGGATTTCTGATTTAAGGGCAAGCCTGATATCCGTAACTCCTTTGGAAGTGAAAAGGGAGCCCACGGTTGTGAGTGATCTCATTTCGGAAGGCGATATAGTCGTATGTGTTGTACCCATTGATCTGGCTGCCCCGAAGGGACGTCTTATATTACCCCAGGTTCAAACACTGAGGGAAATATTGGATTGCGATGCAGTGGGTATTGTGGTGAAAGAAAGAGAACTTGAACACTGCCTTTCAAACCTTAAACAACAACCCTCTTTGGTAATAACTGACTCGCAAGTCATATTGAAAGTGGCCGCTGATGTGAGCGAAAACATAAAGTTGACAACTTTTTCAATACTTTTCGCAAGATACAAAGGCGATTTGACGCAGTTGGTCATGGGCGCCGAGAAAATTGACGCTTTGAGGGATGGAGACAAAATCCTTATGGGGGAGGCCTGTTCTCATCATATCCAGTCTGACGACATCGGGAGAGTGAAAATTCCAAGATGGATCAGGCAGTATACCGGAAAAGACCTGATATTTGACATCTATTCGGGGCATGATTTCCCTGATGATCTGGAACAATACAGACTGGTTGTTCATTGCGGGGCATGCATGCTGAATCGTACAGAGATGATCAGGAGAATAAACGAATGCAAGCGTAGGGGCGTCGCAATAACAAACTATGGCATCGCCATTTCAAAAGTGCAGGGGATACTCCACAGGGTGCTTGCCCCA
>JAZDKD010000702.1:0-6879 GCA_043803345.1 Pseudomonadota bacterium | reverse complement strand
CGAAATTGGGAGGTAATAAAACAATGTCCACTAACTACACAATTCATCCTTTGGCTGTTGGGTTTAATGAAACTGACCAGGGAATATTAACTTACCAACACTTTTATGGAAAACGGATAATATTGCCGATTTACGTTTTCGCAATCAAGGGAGGCGCCAAAAAAATACTTGTTGACACTGGTATCGAGGAATTTATAGCGCCGGATGATTTGGAGGAACGAACAGGGTTTCCGGTAAGACATTTTGAAGAAGCCCTCGAAACCATTGGTTGGAAACCTGAAGACGTAGACATCGTTATTCATACGCATTTGCACAATGACCATTGTGAAAATGACTCACTGTGTTCCAACGCCGAATTCTACGTTCAGAAATCTGAACTGGATTTTTGCTTAAATCCCCACCCGATTGATCATCGATATTATCCTGATGTTTTGGACGGTGTAAATTTGAAAGTGATCGAGGGTGACACAGAAATTGTAGATGGGATAGATGTGATTTTTACTCCAGGGCATACAGCCGGAGGACAGTCGGTTGTTATCCAAACCGCAGCAGGAAAAGCTATCATAACCGGTTTGTGCTGCAATTCCGAAAATTTTCCCTCCGGAGGTGGCGTCATAGCCCCCGGTGTGTTGCTCAACGCAATTCAGGCCTATGACAGTATGCTTCGGATAAAGGAAGAGGCCGATATCATAATACCTATTCATGATCTGGCGGTTGGAAAAACAGACAAAATTCCGGCGTAATTGGCTGGGTGTCCCGCAATAGGCATTTTTGTTTGAGCGCCGGGTTCGGGTTCTCTCACTGTCTGTTTATTTTGATCCTGACCCGGGTTAGACCCTTCTCGGGGTCTGATCGAGCGAACCCGTCGACTCTCGCCTCGATGAAATTCTTACGTTGCGAAGGCCCAAAACCAAGCATGGTCTCTTCAACCTGTTTCATCGCCTTTTCATAATATTCCGCCGCCTTAAGATAATCAGCCTTGCCCTCATAAGCCTTTGCCAATCCGGTGTAGCTCCGGAAGAGCGCATCCTTATCCCCTGTCTTCTCAGCCCTTTTCATATCATTCTCGTAATATCTGTGAGCCGACGTAAAATCAGATTTTGCGAGGGCCAAGCGCCCAAGAGTTGAATCAATTCCTGTCTCGTTGATTAACGGTTCCGCTCTAGCAATCGCGCCGGCGTCAAGATAATAATTTGCGATTCGGTCTTTGATCGAATTAACCGGAACACCAAGTTTCTGCTCAATTACAAGGCATTCATTGGCTGCCCCTATCGCCTCGTCATACTTACCCATCTGTGCGTATATGTGACTAATATTCCAAAGATTAGTGCCCTCGCCGCTCAAATTGCCGATTTTCTTGTTTATAGCGAGTGACCGCTGACTGTAGTCCAGGGCTTTGCTATATTGGCCGAGGCTTTGGTGGACCAAGCCCATGTTACCCAGGGTTGTGCCCTCACGGCTGACATTTCCCGTCTTCCTCGAAATAGCCAAAGACTGCTCATAGTAGTCCATAGCCTTTCCATATTGCCCCTGACTCCTGTAGACTGTCCCGATATTGTTAAGATTTCTGCCTTCATCGCTAAGATTACCAATTTTCTTGCTTATCGCCAGGGATTCCTCGAAGTAACCCAGGGCCTTAGCGTATTGCCCCGTGCTTTGGTAGACTAAGCCGATGTTACCGGAAGTGATGCCCTCTCCGGTTACATTGTTTATCCTCTTACCTATCGCCAGGGACTTCTCAAAGTAATCCAGTGCCTTGGCATATTGGCCCTGGCTTTGGTAAACCAAGCCTATGTTGTTGAGGTTTACACCCTCCCCTTTTGAATCTCCGATCTTTTTCCGAATCGCCAGGGATTTCTCGTAATATTCCAGAGACTTCTTATACTGTCCAAGACTGAATTGAATTTCACCGAGCCGGTTGTAACAGTGTCCAGTCGCTTCATCCAATTTTGATCTTTCGCATATTTTGAGAGCCTCTTCGTATTTCTGAGCGGCTCGCTGATAATCCTCTTTGGATTTAGCGTTACCTAAGATAGCCTCCGCCTCCTTGGCCAGAGCAATAACCTGATTCTCAGACTGCGCCAGAACCGTTCCAGCCGAAAAAACCATAAGAATACCTAGAACCACACATACTATTTTAGTCTTCATCAATTGTCCTCCGATTATCGGCCAGAGCTTCTCCAGCGTGTTTCATCCACATGACTGTTTGTTTGAACTCGAGTGTGATGAGTGTGAAAACATTGTCAGATATGGTATCCTAAATTTCCGATTGACCTGATTTGGTATAGGTCATCAATAGTGGACGTCAATATGAACCTAAACAATCGACAGTCCTGAAGTGTAAACGGTCAAACATAGCCTGTAGCCGGCTTTGGATAGACACTAATTTGATAATGTTTAAATCGTGTTAAATATAGCGGAATTTGAACCAAAAAGAGAGGGATATAATGAGCGCCAGAACCGTCTGTGGCACTTTATCATTCGTGTTTGTCATGATTCTCTTTACTCCGGTTTTTGGACAGGAAACGAAACCGATTCAGCTCCCGGAACCAAAGCTTGATAATAGCGCACCATTGATGCAAGCGCTCAAGGATAGAAAGACAACACGTGAGTACAGTCCTGGAAATCTGTCGAATCAGACCCTTTCGAACCTCCTTTGGGCCGCATGGGGGATAAACCGTGAGGATTCGGGCCGACGGACCGCTCCATCAGCACTCAATCGTCAGGAGATAGACCTTTATGTCTCCAAGGCTGAAGGAATGTATCTCTACGATCCAAAAGCGAATGCGCTTGCTCTTGTGGCGCCGGGTGACCTCCGTTTGTTGACAGGAACTCAACCGTATTTCAAGGACGCTGCGATTAACCTCGTTTATGTAGCCGACTTGGCAAAGATGGGTGACGCTGAAGAAGAGCGCAGGATGCTTATAGCTGCTATGGACACTGGCTTTATCGCGCAAAATGTTTACCTCTATTGCGCATCCGAAGGGTTGTCTACAGTCTATCGAGTGTCAATAGACAATACGAAATTGGCGGAAGCCATGAAATTACGACCAGATCAAAGGATTCTCGGCGCTCAAACCGTTGGATTGTCCAAGGGCAAATAGTCTCAGCCGGTTATCAGAGTAGTTACGAATGAGGCCTTCTTTTTGGCTGGGTGGATGAAAAAATGCAGATGTCTTTGACGCTCAAATGTAATGGTTGCTGAACAGGAAGGCTTGTTATAAGGAAAAAATCAAATCAGTAGAAGTTTTCACTGATGTCACATGTGAAAATTGCGTATCCTACAATCAAGGCCTGTGTTGCAAGGGTTTACCAGCTATTTCTACCGAGTTGCATAAGAAATGAATCCCATCGAATGTAGCAAGTTTTAAATATTGTAACGAAGAGGAAGTGACAATGAGGCGTCATTTAATTCTTTACCTTGTAGTAATGTTCTCAATTTTATCAATTGCCGTTCAGGCCTTAGCCGACAAAACGCAATCACCCAAAGACACGCTGGTCATCCAGGGCAAAATACTGGATTCAGCCGGAAACCCTTTAAGTGAGGCAAACGTCCTTCCCTATTTAAATGGAAATCTTTTTATAGCGGGCGGCCACCATGGGGAATCTGAGAAAGTGTCCTCTACCGGAAAGAATGGTCTGTTTAGGATCGAAGTTCCAACAACCGAGGATGCTATAAAATCCGGCAATTGGGAAATAAAGGTTACACGCCCCAACTTCAAGCCATCTCAGCTCATAAGCCTCAAATTACTTGACGACGGGTTTGAAGAGGACGGCGCTCGTAGGTGGGTGGCCAACACCGCTGTGCAGTTAAGCCGCGTACAGAATATGGCATTCTGGACAGCGCTTATTGTTTTTGTGCTTGTTTACATTCTTATTGCGTTCGAAATCCTTCATCGGACCCTGTCGGCTTTCCTGGGCGCTGCCCTACTGATGTTGATCACTCACACTTTTGGCCATTTCGATGAGGCTTACAACATTCTGACATGGGAACAGGCGTTGCATTCCGTTGATTGGAATGTTGTGTTCCTGCTCATGGGGATGATGATAATCGTTGGCGTGCTAAAGGAATCTGGCGTTTTTCAGTGGCTTGCTTATAAATCCTTCCATGTAGCGAGAGGAAACATTTTTCTGTTGTCCGTAGTGCTTGTGGTAGTTACAGCTATTTGCAGCGCTTTTCTGGACAATGTCACCACAATGTTGCTGTTAACCCCGGTAACTTTGGAAATAGCCCTGGTGTTGAGAGTTTCCCCTTTTGTGTTTCTTATGCCGGAGATTGTGGCTTCAAACTTCGGAGGCACGGCCACACTAATCGGTGACCCGCCTAATATCATGATAGGATCGTACGCCGGTCTTACTTTCAATGATTTCGTCCTAAACCTCGCCCCTCTAGTCGTTGTAGTCCTTTTGGTCAACATTATTTACAACAAATTTCTTTATGGTCGCGACTATAAGAAGGCCAAGGTAGAAGACGTTCCAAAGATGATCTCTTTTCTCAAGGAAAAATACAAGATCACAAATAGTAAACTACTCTATATCGGTGGATCTGTTCTCCTGGGGGTAATTTTCCTTTTCGCATTGCACGGTCTTTTTCACATGGAAGTCAGCGTTGCGGCACTTTTTGGCGCTGCTTTGATCGTGTTGCTCTGCAAGGTGGACATAGTGGAAATCCTTGAAAAGGAAATCGAATGGCCCTCTCTGGTTTTTTTCATAATGCTTTTTATCGTTGTGGGGTCGGCGGAGCATACGGGTATTCTACAAGTCTTGGCCGACTGGATAAAGGACATCTGCCAGGGAAGACTCTGGGTGGCAATCATAGTCATAGTCTGGGTTTCAGGCATAGCCTCGGCCATAGTTGATAATATCCCCTACACTGCGACTATGTTGCCGATCATAGCATTCCTTAACCAATCCATCCCGGGGGCCGAGTCCGGTGTTCTTTGGTGGGCGCTAGCTCTAGGGGCTTGTTTCGGTGGGAATGGCAGCATAATTGGAGCATCGGCCAACGTTGTCACAACCGGGATAGCCGAGAAGGCAGGTTACAAGATAACATTCGGCCAATTCGTGAAGGAAGCTGCCCCCATAACAGTTGTGAGTCTCATAATGTCAACAGCCTTTCTGCTGTTGGCATACTGAGACGCCTGAGTTTATGAAAAATAATGACAAGTCCTCTGGTCCCGCCAGATTTTGTCACTTGGGCGATTTGGGATCGATCATCCCGGTATTCTTCCTCGAAAACTCCGTGTCCTGAATCGCCATCGGGAACAACACACGTGTTGAAGATCAGTTACCAACCTGACTCTACAACTGTGGCCCCTCGATGACCTTTGACCAGTCCCGCCACTTCGGCCATGCCAAGACCACGCCCCCAGAATTTTGTCGTGAAGAATGGAACAAATAGCCTGTGCTGTGTTTCGGCGTCCATGCCGCAACCATTGTTAATCAAACGTACAAAAGGTGATTTGTATGACAATTCCAAAGAAAACCTGTCGGGTAATACAAAAATTTGGTAAATTTCACTCTTTAGCGCAGAAGATTCCCACGGCCTCTTTAGACTCATTTCTATCTTTGTGTTTCCAGACTTTAATGGAACGAACACGAACACTTGCTTACCAGGCGCCCCCAAAAGTTTTGATTCCGGCTTTTCGTAAGAAGATTTCTCGAGCTTTAAAAAGGCCTCATCAAATCTAGCGGACCAGCTATATCCCGTGCTTCCGATTGAAGCCGCTAGTTCAATCCGGAATGGTTTGTTTAGTGTTGCTGAAATTTCATGTTCTGTGGCGTAACCGCTTTGCTCAAACCCTATGATCAGAGCAATCATCATAATAAAGCTTGCCAGTATCCTGAAACCGTAGGTCACTAATGATATTACTATGTCACGTGAGAACATCTTTGGTCTCCGATCTCTATACAGCCAATAGTCACAATGATCTCATTGTGTTAACACACTCTTCCGTTGTCAAGATGGTTACTCCAATACCTTGGAGTTCTTCGATACCACGATCATAGAGACCTGAGACAGCGTCTCTAACCAGCACAACGCGAAAGTCCCGTTCACTTGCTTCGTAGACGCTGGTTCGAGGACAGTTCGGAAAATTGCAGCCCGAAAATACGATTGTATTGACTCCAAGTTCTCGGAGGCGTTCCTCCAATTCGGTCTTGTAAAATGCGCCCCATCTCGGTTTGTAAATAATTGATTCTTTATCTCCGATTTTTTGGAGTTTTCCCTGAAGCAAACTTTCCGTATCCAAATCGATGGGTGGCTTCGGTAATAGTCCATCGACAATCTGTGAGCCCTCAGCGCCGGGAGCGAGCATCCTTACTCCACCTTCAACCCTCGAACGTCTGCAGAGATCGACATTGGAGCCGTCTGCCAAGTAGAGCCGAATTACGTGAATAATTGGCGCCATGGCGGATCGGTACGCGCTGAGCAAAAGCTCAAGGTTAGGAATAATCTCGAGGGTTCCAGGGATAAAAATTGGAGAGCCGGGAACGGTGGTGTCTCGTTGAACATCAATGGTCAGCAAAACTGACCGAAACCAATCGGGCTTGGTATAGGAATCCATGATGGAATTGTCTCCATTTCAGACGAATCTTTCCAATCCTTAACACAGTATTCTTAGAATCCCAACCCATAAACGGCGGGGGTCATTTCTTATCATCGATTCGGTTTTTCTCCTTGCAATAGTTTAATCTGGTAGTATTTCTAGATCAGAATCAAAATGCCATCGGATCAGACTAAGACTTCAAACTCAAGCGACGTCCATGTCAACTTGCGTAGAATCTGAAAATCTTAAGGATGTGGCGGTGCTGATAGTTGATGACAATTCGACGTAATTCTAATGGACATTCAAATGCCGGAGATGGACGGATTTGAAG
>JAZDKD010000701.1:0-4010 GCA_043803345.1 Pseudomonadota bacterium | reverse complement strand
CAAAAGTTAATGAAGAGCCCCCTGTAAACTGGAAATTATCGGTAAACCCGCTGATAAATATTCTCCTACTTTATTAGGTATGTTACCTGTGAAGTTTGTTGTGCTCTTATATGGGGCCAGTCCAACTGAAGCCATCCTCATGAGTGTCCAAATTTCTGGATGCCCGACAAATCCCGGTAAAACTACGTTATTCAAATCTTTGGCCATCAATTTATAATGTTCAAACTTGTCTCCGTCGCCACACAATACAAATTGAATGTTTGCCTTCGAATCTTCTAGTTTTCTTGCCGCTTCGAGAACGGTTTCAATTTCGAACTGCCGGCCAAAATACCCAAAAAAACACGCTATGAATCGCCCATTTTCTTGCCATATCCCATGTTTTTTCCAGAAAGATTCGGCAGCGTCAATCTCAGATTTATTCGGTTTAACAGGACTATATCCATGGTAGAAAACAGCGTCAAAAGAGTTGCGCTTTCTACCCGCATATTTTAGCCCCCATTCCAGAAATTCATCTGTGATTCCGAATATAGCGGTCGCATTCTCGCACGCTTTCTTCAAATTCCTGAACATAGGGCTAAGAATCACTCGGCCTGCCGGCCTGGCCCAACCGGGAACGGCTTCAAGAAAGATGTCCGGCCACATGTCTCTAAGTTCCAATACTACCGGCACGTTTAACTTTTTTCCGTATTCTGTAGCCGCCAGGCTCAACTCTATTGTAGGCATGGAGCATAATATTATTTCAGGTTTCGTCTCGTAAGACGCTTGTCTGGTGAATTGCCTACCTAAGAGGATGTGATCATACACTCGCCGAACAGAGATGTTTTTTGAATAGCCAGGCGATCGAAGCAGTTTTATTTTGTAATTGTCACGAACATTGATGTCTGTATCCGTTCCAAAACGCTGAGTTTTTCTAGCGTGACTGAAGGTCGATGTCCAATAGGTCACCTTGTGTCCTTGACTAACCAACATTTTAGCAAGTATTCCAGTTCTCAGTAATCTAGGGGTTCCAGGATCTATTGGAAGTTCTTCGCCGGGTTGTATGAGCCAAATCATCAATAATGGAGCCCTGATGAGATATTTATTTCAAAATCTAATTTAATCTCGCAACGCAAAAGATGACCTTGTGTTTATTGTCAGCCGAGTTATCCGGTAGGTCTTTTAAAGGCTGGGGCTTATCTTGTGCTTTGCCGATGTCGGGAGGCATTCCTACCAATTGACCAAACACTATCCGCTTGAGAAATTTCTTGCCCCGCATAGTAGTTGGCATGAGTTTTAATCTGACCGCAAGTCTTTTCGCAAAGCTGAAAACCTTGTTAATCAAGGCCGAATCTGCAATAGGCGTATCGCCGTAGCACTCCACTGAGAAATCAAAAGGCTCAAATAATTTCTTGAAATCTATCACATTAAAATAGCAATAGCTAAATGGACTAGGATTGAAATCAGGCAGGTCTTTGTTGGGATTGCACACTATGACGCAACCCCCTTCTCTTAATACTCGCTGGCACTCACTGACAAACTGGTGTGGTTCTTTTAGGTAGTATATGGCCTCGAACAAAACAACAACGTCAAAGCTGTTGTCATCAAAGGGCAATTGCTGAGCGTCAATGAGTCCGCATTCCGCTGAACTATTGCAGCGCGCAATTTCAAGAATCTTCTCATCTATATCCCCGGCAACAAGACTGCGAGAACATTCGCTAAGTAAACCCAAACCGATGCCAGGACCGCAAGCTAACTCCAATACATCTTTGTCCTTACAATGGCTTGCGGCAAAGTGGTATCTGTTAACCTGTCGTTGAAGTTGCTCACGTGTAATCTCTGTTCCCGGCAATTCTGTGACTATTTCATATGTCATTTAAAAACACTTGGGACGACAAGCTTCTGAAAGCAATTCTAACCCGGTCCAAAGTCGACTTGGATTTTGAGAAACAAAACCTCAGTTGTTTCAATCCCTTGTCCGGCGTAGAGTAAAATGATGACCCGGGAACGGAAGCAACGCCTGTGATTTCAATAAGACGCTGGGCGAACTCGTAATCGTTATTGGCGAGAAGCGAATTCATGAGTTTGTCGTTTTCGCACATCATGTAATAAGCTCCTTTAGGTTTTGCGCAACTAAAACCAGCTCTGATCAAATCTTCATATAGCAATGACCTCGCGTCCTCGTAGATCCGTCGCAAACTTTCATAATAAGATTCCGGCATACCCATGGCCACCACACCCGCTTCATGAAAAGGCCTGGCGGCTCCAACGGTCAAAAAATCGTGGACCTTTCGTATACCTGACGTAACATGCTTGCTTGCTATTGCCCATCCTACTCGCCAACCAGTTACCGAGTACGTTTTTGACATCGAGTTGATTGTCACGGTGCGGTCGTTCATACCATCCAAGGAGGCTATTGAAATATGTTCAACGCCGTCATATATAATGTGCTCATAAACCTCGTCCGTTACACAATAAGTGTCCCATTTTATACATAAGTCCGCTATCGAGCGAAGTTCTTCTCGTGAGAAGACTTTTCCAGTTGGATTGTGCGGCGTATTTACCACGATCGCTTTTGTCCGCTCATTAAAAGCTGCAGATAATTCATCAGGATTAAAGCTCCAGTCAGGTGAATAAAGAGTGACGTATTTCGGCTGCGCTCCTGACAGGATAGAGTCCGGCCCATAATTTTCATAGAATGGCTCAAACAGGATTATTTCATCGCCAGGGTTAACTATTGCTTTAAGTGTGGCAATCATGGCCTCAGTTGCGCCACACGTAACTGTGATGTCAGTGACAGGATCACAACTGATTTTGTTGTATTGAAGAACTTTGGCTGCAATCGCTTCTCGGAAATGCGGTTCACCAAAGGTAACGGCATATTGATTATAGCCGTCTCTGATAGCCCTTATAGCGGCTTCCATAATTTCCGCAGGAGGATTGAAGTCGGGGAATCCCTGGGCCAAATTGTATCCACCGTGGTCATCACATATTCTGGTCATTTCCCTTATGACCGATTCTGTAAAGTTTTCTGTTATCCTGGAAATAGGCTTCAATATAGCTACCCTTCCTTTTATTTGCGGACAGTCACTTTGAGTAAAAGCGCCTGATTGTATTTATCACATAGTCGATCTCATCGTCGGTAATCTCGACATTCATGGGTAAAGAGCACACTTCGGCGCTAAGGGCCTCTGTCTCAGGAAATCCCGAATTAGACAATATGAGTCTCTGATGTTTATAGTACGGTTTTCGAAATTGCGTAAGGACCTCGATTCGATTTTCACGCAGGTATGACGAAAAATCCTCCCCTTGTTTGGCACGAATGACGTAATTCTGATAAACGTGATCCCGTCTAGGGTCATCATAATGAGGCAGGGTCAGATCAGGTAAATCATGTAATGCCGATCGGTATTTTTCAGCTATTTCGCGCCGTCTCTCAATCCACTTGGGGAGATGCCTAAGCTTGATGTCCAGGAATGCAGCCTGAAGGTTGTCCAGCAAACACGTGAATCCATGTCCGTGATATTCGCCAGTTTCCCTATCTTCGCCATTATAGCGCATCAGAGTGGCGAACCTGGCGACTTCCGGATCATCTGTAGTTATCGCTCCACCATCTCCATAGCCACCTAGAATCTTGAAAGGATAGAAACTCCAGCAACCGGTCAAGCCCCATGAACCAGCCTTTTTGTCGAGCATTCTGGACCCGAGGCTCTGACAAGCGTCTTCAATAACTGTTAGATTGTACCGCTGGGCAATTGCCATCACGCTGACCATGTCGGCCATGTAACCATTCAAATGAACCGGGATGATAGCTCTTGTTTGTGGAGTGATTGCCTTCTCAATTTTTGAGGGATCGATATTGAAGTCTGGTAAAACATCTACGAGGACAGGCATGGCTCCAACATTAACGACTGCTGAACAGGTCGCGACGAACGTATGCGCTGGAACAACAACTTCATCTCCGGTTCCAATTCCTGCCGCTCTGAGGGACATATGAAGAGCGTCGTAGCCACTATTTAGACCTACCGCATACT
>JAZDKD010000700.1:0-2666 GCA_043803345.1 Pseudomonadota bacterium | reverse complement strand
GGTCATCACGTTTTCCAGAGCGTCAATATCCAATCCATGCAGGTGATCCTCCAGCCTAATTAGCTTCGCTACCTCTCCAGACAGCCTGTCATAACTACTACCTCTGCTGGCACTGTCACGCCATTGGGCCAGACAGACAATAGCGTTGGACCGTCCAGAAGGAGGTAATACCAGATGATGCAAGGCCGTTGGCAGATCAGCTTTCAGGTGGTAAGCATAGTCTGTAACAATAAGCCGGATCAAGAGCTTTTTCAGGCTTGGGTCTTCATCCGCATACCCAAACGTTGTCTTCGTCATCTCCCAGAATGTTTGGGCGAGGTCAAATTTGTCGATTTGCTCCCATACTAATGGCGTTCTATCCAGATCAATCTCTTCACCGTTTTCAGTATATGCATGGAATAAGCTACGTACGATATTGAAGAATTCAGGTTGTTCAGCTTTCACGACAATAGAGATTATCTTACGATCAATGTCGATAGCAGTATCATCAGTTGAGATCAGTGGTTTGAGTTTCTGAAGTCGTTCCTTGTTATCGAAGAATTTTCTACGTTCAGCCAAGTGCTGTCGGAGATGCTGGTTGGCCAGGCCAAGCTCATCAAGGATGATTGATGCTTTGTCGGCCCTGAAATTCCGGCTGTACAGTCGAATATCAAGCAACCAATCATTTTCGTAGTCGGGTTCCTCATTAGGCGAATAAAGAAGAAATCTTCCTGCTGGGCCTTCCCGCTCAATTTGGATCTTAGCTTTCAAGGCACCTATCTTGTCGAGGCGCAATATATTTACTGTTATTTTCCCAAGCGCCAGGAAAGGCAAACGATCCATGAACTCAAGAAACTCCTGCTCTGGATCGTTCCAGAAAATGATCCTCTGTCCCTCTTCGTTGAAAAGGCGGTCCAGAGCCTCATTGATTTGTTTGGTGTCAATCACCGTCGTTACCTCCAGTTACCGTTTTAACTTCAGCCAGGAGGTCGCCAAACTTACCATAGTTGACTTTTACCCCGTCATCGAGATCCAGGCTGATCCGCAGATCGGCATAATGCCGCAGCTTCTCGTCGAATGATTGAAGTTCTGCCTGCTGTTTGATGAGTGTGTCCCGCTCCTTTTCCATCTTCTTGCGGTGCGACGTGGATGTGGCATTTTGAATTTCGTCCGCTAATTGTTCAATGCGGGAAGCACTTTTACCCTGGAGAGGAATCACATACTCAGTCCGCATCCGGGATAGGGTGCTTTCATTATAGCGATGGAGGTACACGAGGCATTGAAAGGCTCTTTGGTTACCACTGGAAAAAAGCCAATAAATTGGTCGCCTCTTGTATGTCTTAAGGTGATCCTTGAAAAACCCATTGGCAAGGTAACGACGAATAGTCTTACGGGGTTCCCCGTTCCGGTTTGGGTCGAGGCTCTCAACGATGAATTTGAGATTTTCCTCTAAATACTCTTTTGGCCAGGCTACACCGATGAATTCGATCAGCCGATTGCTGGCGTCATCGTGGAACCAGTCTCCTTCCATGAATGGTATGATGCCATCCGGGTCGGCAGGAAAGGTCTTGTATTGATTGGAATCGAAACCCTTGTTGCCACTGTGAGCATAGATTAATCCAGGTTTGTCAAGAGTGTATCGACCCATCGTACAACCGACCCCATAAGAGATTAGCCGTTTGATGTCTTCTCCCCGGTCTGGTTGAGTCAGTGTGATCTGGTCTTGTGGAACCTCAGGGGAAAGTTCACCTTGTAGGCCGTAGGCTTCAATAAAAAGGCGATTATTCTCCGTCTCTAAGTCCCACATTCTCTCGAACCGTGATTTACAGTCGCTCAACCACAGGTTCCAAGATGCATCCAAAGACTCTGCTCGACAGTCGTTGCGTACCAATGGATGGTCACGGAAATTCCAAGATGTTTCGAAACTGTTCCAATCTGTTTCAGCTAAAGATATGCATTCTTCAGCAAAACCTCTTGCACGTTTTCTTAGGTCAGAGTCAAAGCGTTTGATTGGAAGCAACCCGATTACGCCGCAACTGAAATTGATTGAAGGATTCAGAATCGACAATAGATTAAATACAACCTTAGTATTTAAGAATGCAATGAGTAGAAATAAATCGAATTCCCGATCATGTTCATATAGAGCATTTGAGGCTGTATCCAAAAGAAACCCTTTTTCGAAAAAGCGAACGGCAAAGAGTGATGAGGAGATAAGTGTCCAGCTTACGTGAGGCCTGCAGAAAAATTGAGAATTTCTGACTGCTGAGTTTTCACTATTTCGAATGTCTTTTCCGTTTTCCTTCCAGAACACAACGTCTGTTTGGTTCCCAAACCATTTTCGAAAGGGGCCTCCCTTATCATATGGAGCCCAGTATTGATGCATATTAAAGTTCGAGGGGCTGTCGAACTGGAACCCAATCTTGTTGATTGGCACTTCTTGCCAAGCTCTGATGTAAGCGGAATTACCGGTTGACATTCCGAATTTTGCGAAAGATACTTCACCAATGGTGACAGAATCATTAAACGCTTTCTTTACACCGTCGCTGGCCCAATATGCGATTGGGTTGCCAGGAATCCTTTTAAAATCACCTGCAGAAGCAAAGAAGGGTTTACTCTCGAAGAATCTTTGTTGTAATTCCTCTATACTTGCAACGCTCCCTTGTTTGTCGAATAGCCGCTTGTAAATC
>JAZDKD010000699.1:0-4547 GCA_043803345.1 Pseudomonadota bacterium | reverse complement strand
TTTCATTTCATGAACGAAACGGAAAAACTTTCCTCCTATCCCGGAAATCGCCGTGGGCGTTTCATCCGGCCTGAGTGCCCCGTAAGCTCCATAGAATGATTGACGATTTGGTTCAATTTTGTTTAGATCCCCGAAACCAGGTTCGTTTAATACGATTCGGTTCTTTTTTAAGAAATAGTCTTCGGCGTTTCCCCGAATTCCGGCGCGGATTACCCATACTCTCATAGTGGTATTGCCTGATTCACGATTTGCCTTCATTTTTTGCTCCTTTTGAGCATCTTTAAAGTCACCAAGCAATCTTCTTTATCAGATGAATTGCCGTATAATCCGCATCACAAACATAGTTTCGACTTGTCCTGTTGGGGCATGTGAATTGTCATTTTCAATCCACACCCAACGCCTTAAACACAGCATCCACTGGCTCAGAATAAAAACCAGTCTGGAATTTCGCGAACAGTTCACCAGGGACAGTTGGAATAGCGTTTACACTGCTCATTGGTATCAATAATCTCTTCGCTCCAGCGTCAAAAGCCACTTGAAGCGTCTCAGCTAAGCTCTCAACCGGAACAACATTGCCCCCCAGGCTCATATCGCCCAGCACTACCATCTGTCTCTGAACTGGTTTCCCAAGTAGTCCCGAACATAAGGCTACCAAAGCCGCAATGGTTGTTGAATCCGAGGGCCCATTATTGTGCAGTTCAATAACGTGAATATGGTAATCATGTTCAAGTGTTTTGACGGATGCGCTCACTCTGGAAGCGTTAGCTTTGAAATAGTCATAGGCCAATTTAAGTGGTTCTTTTGTTTTTGATGATGAGCCAACGCCGGAAATAGACAATTTACCGGTCCCGGCCATCACCTGTAATTCTAACCGATAGAGTCCTAGATGACCTGAAGATCCATAACCTATGGTGTGTAACGATCCAGGCTTTAGCGGGCTGTCAGGGATTAAAAAACCACCCCCCTGTTCTGGTAGGCTGATGAAATGTTCCTCCAGTGTATCATTATCAATGTAACTGAAATGAACATCGTAAAATTCCATGCCGCCAATCTTTTTGAGTTGTTCCTTGACTCGCCTGCGAGCCTCTAATGCGATTTCAAGACATTTACGCACAGATTCTTTTTCATAATCTTCGTTCGGGTAAAGAAGTTTCAGAAGTCCTGACACCGTCTTTTTAACTGCTATCGTATCCCGCTGATTCAGGTTGTTGCCGAGCCTGAAGTATTTATCGATGGCGTCAGAGAAATTACGTTTCCTCATTTCCCTCATGAATTCGGCAAGGTAATCCACTATGAAACCATACTGGTTCGTGAAAAACTCCGGCCGCATCTTGGGTATTTCCCAACCAGGTATATATGAGTGAAATCTGTCAAAAAATGCTGAATCAATCATAGCTTCAGGAAATGGCGCAAACAGGTGGGATGTCTTGACCAGAATCTCAACACTTTGATTAATGTTTCCGACAAAGACCATCGCGGCATTTGCGCTGATAGCGTCACGGCCTCTGGCGAAGGAACCTGACGCCATGTAATCCTTCATTATCTGGACGCCATCTTTATCTTTGAACTGGATTCCCGCTACTTCATCAAAGGCGACAAGATCCCAAATTCCTACGAGCCCTACCTGTTTTGAACTCATATTGTAAAATAGATTTGCGACCGTTGTGGCACCGCCAGAAACAAGAATGCTGTTAGGGCTTATTTCCTTGTAAATGTGGCTCTTTCCGGTACCGCGCGGCCCCAGTTCACATGTGTTGTAATTGTTTTCTGCAAATGGAATCATCCGGAACAGTAGAGGCCATTTAACTCGTTCATCGAGCGTGGTCGGCTCCATACCTATTGATCTGACAAGAGCGTCTAGCCACTGAGATTCTGAGAAGCCCTTTCTCGATTCAAGTAACCCATCCATATCCATGTTTGGGATCTGTATGGGGTTAATCTCCTGAATTCCAAATGGTGACTGTTTCTGATTTTCCTCATAGAAATAATTCATGGAAACAATGCACCAGATCCCACCTACCAGGAGCTTTTCATATTTCTTGATGTACGAACTGGAGACTTCTACTCCCTTAACTCCCAGATTCAGCAGCGTGGCTTCATAGATGTCTTTTTTTTCATTCAGTTTAACGGTTATCTTGTCAATGATCTTATATGATCCCATTTCCTTTATTTTTGATTTAATCTTTTCTGCTTCATCAGGCCTGACATAGTTCTCCTCCAATATTCTTTTAACCTGAGACAACCCCTCCTGAATCATTTGGTCATCGTCATAAGAACAATACGATCCTAATAAGTATTCCAGCACATAGACTGGAACATTTGCTCCTTCTTTAAGAAGTTTGGTGAGATCCTTGCGTACAACTTTTCCACGGAAAAGATTTGTCAAAAGGTTATCAAGACTTATAGGGTTGTCAGGTTCCATCAACAGCCTCGTTAGAAATCATTTCTAAAAGAGATATCAACACGGACAGAGTATCTGGAATGCTCTATGTCGTCTTCGTCTCTGAGAACCAATGCGTATTCACGTTTATGGTCATAATCACCAGAAACAATTTTTATGATTGCAGTTCTTTTCCTGTCCTCTAGCGTTTCGGAAGCGCTATCAAAAGTCAGGGTTACTTCATTGCTGATTAGTTTGTCTCCATCCCTCAATGAAACTCTGAGGATATTGGGTTTTCTACGCTCGGACGCAGCTTCAGTCTGAATAAACTCCAGTTTCTGTGAATTAGTAACCATTTTCTGAAAATCAGTAAGTAAATGGACCCCGACCTTCTTTATTATTGTATCTTTAGCGCTAGTACCTTTAAGAGCTTTGACGTGTATGACCGGGATTACAATTTCCTGAGGCATTGAGCCGCCATGAACAAATCTGGCCCCTCCTATAAAGTTAAATAATTGTCTACCCTTAGGAATCCAGAATTCCATCCCGGGATTTGTTTTGGCGGTTATCGACGTGTTTCCAGTCCATGCTTCGGGTGTGTTGCCTAAGTCAGTCCCCAAGACATATCGTTTCTTGAATTTAAGAGGATTGGAAGGTTTTATCTGAATTTCACTTTTATCATGATGCCCAGGCGAAGACTCCTGATATAAAAAACCATGATCAGATGTCACAAAAACATGGGTCGCATTTAGATTGTTTATTATCTGTTTGACCAGGTTCGATAAATCATTGATTGCTTTTCGAACCGATTCGAAAGTCATGGATTCTGTAGCCGCTGAGTCGCCGGTGGCGTCTACGGTGTTGTGGTAGACGTAAACAAGCCGGTAATTCTTGACAAACTCTCTACCCTTTTCTTGGCTCATGGAGGATAGTTCAGTCGCCTTTATAGCCACCCCTTCATGCTTCGACAGGAACTTGGAGCGTTCTTCCAAAGAAGAAAAAGGTTCGCCATCCACCAGGATGAAGTCAGCCGAATCAGGTTTGAACGATAAATTGGTGTGTGGCGACAAAGAGGCCATACCCAAGGCTGTGTATGACGGTAATACCCCTAACATTGATTCCAGTGAAGCTGAAAAGCGATATTTGGTATTTAGGGATGTCGTAAGTTCCTCAGCCGCTTCATACCTGAATGCGTCGCTAATTATGACATAAACCCTTGTCCTCTGGCCTGATAACTGCTGTTTTACATAACGGTCGAAGAAGTCATATTGATTTGCAACACCGGACAATTTCCATTTTTGTAAAAAACTGTCACTTTTTGACGACTTTATAAGGGACCCCCATGCTATGGCCAGTTGATCCAGATACCAGTTCGAATAACAAGCATCTATTTTTGAACTGAGATTCTTCAGCAGGTCCAATCCGTGATTTTCGATTTGTTTGGCCGCTTCATGAAATAATCTGTAGAACTGGTCCATCCTGAAAAGACTATTCACGTAGGATTGGTAAGCGGATTCAGTTGATTCAAAACTTATTGTGTCATCATAGGTTCGTCTGAGACTAACTATGTCCGAAGCGGTTTCCAAAGCATCGTACGCAATGGAATATCGATTTTCTACATCATCTTTCTTTTTAAAACTTATGTTAGCCCAGTGACCCTCTCGCCGTCTTCGTGTCAATTTCCTCAATTCATCCGGTTTAACATTAACATCAGAGATCAAATCATCCCTGATAAGGGTCAGCAGTCTTTTCTCCACCGGTTCAAATGTCATACATCTCGATAGAATGGCCTGGTCCAGATTGTCTATAACCTTGTCAACCTTGAGTTCTACAGCCAACTGCCCCGCTATTTTGTCATAAGACCTGTAACAGGTAACGTTGTTACGCCACAGGGACAATAATACTGTTGTGTTATTCCTTCCAATCTTATTCTGAAGTTCGAAGTGCGCCAGGGATGGCGGGCACGTCACCTTAGTAGAATCAACAAAGTCAGTGACGAAAAGGTTAATGAGTAGCTCTTTTAATCTGGGCGTTGTTTTGGAATATGAGAACTTGTCTTCTATAAGCCTCCAGAAGGCTACTTCAAGGTTGAATTTCCTGATATCATTGAAGACTCTCGACTGTTGATCATCGAGTTGCTCCAGAAAAGAGGAATCTTGCATAATTT
>JAZDKD010000698.1:0-2825 GCA_043803345.1 Pseudomonadota bacterium | reverse complement strand
AGCCGCAGATGATAGCACCGGCGTCCGCCATAAAGAATTGATTCCGACACGCTTCAGCTACTTTTTTCTTCATTTCGGGTTCCCTGACCACAATGAAATGCCAGGGCTGGATATTCTTGGCTGACGGCGCCATGCGTCCTGCATCCAGTATTCGGTTCAAAACATCATCCGGTATCGGATCCGGCTTGTATTTTCTGACACTTTTGCGTTTTTTGATTACGTCATACACGTCCATCTAAAACCTCCTCTTTTGAATGATCACAAGGTCCATTGACGATGGTTCCAAATTTCTTAGTAATAGTTCGTCATTGCGAGTCCGCCTCAGGCGGACGCGGCAATCTAAACAAGGATATCCTTCGCCAGAACAATACTCCCCTTCGCTCTGCTACGGGACACTGAATTCCTCTACCAAATCTAAGATTTGGGAAGAATTCGTGCGGGACTCTCAATTTTCCAACCAAATCCAAGATGATGAAACCCCGTTCTTCGCTGCGTTTGAACGAGGGCCCTCAATTCCGCAGTCAAATCACAGACTTGAGCGGAAAGTAGTATTGTAACCCCTCGTCCTGTAAATACAGGCTCGGGATGCTGAATTTTATAGTCGCATCAAGCAACAGCTGCGAGTAAAATTCGCACGCGCCCGGCGCGATTCGAACGCACAACCTGCGGAGCCGGAGTCCACCGTTCTATCCATTTGAACTACGGGCGCTTTGCTGATACCTGATATCAGATGACAGATAGCCGTCAATTATAGCGGATTTTCTCCCGTCGTCAATCAATGACTTGATAGTTAATGGACTTGCTGTAAGTCTCGACAGTAGTGTTGAGAGGCCATCCGCAGGGTTCAATAGTCACCTACCTCAACGGTAATATTCCCAACACTTCGCTGCTGATGAGGTTTTGACAGGTGCGCCTTGACAAATTATGATTTTCCTGTATAATTAAATACAAATAAGGAGACAGCATGTTGGGGAGAGAGATAACAGAAGCCATTAATGAATACAAACGTAGGCATCCTGAGTTTGACGAAATCATGAAGAGATTCCACCTTTCTCAGGAGCTCTATGAAAAGGCACTCAACATAATGAATCCCGGTGTCCGTAAACCTGGGCCATCGTATACATTGACTACTGAAGGTAGATATAATGTCAACGTTTCAAAAACTACTTGATGGAATAAAAGACCCTGACGCACATAAAGCCGCACGAACAGAAGCAATAAAGAAGATTGAGGCATAACCAATCGCCCTCTCATCGTATACGCAGCAAATACGCTAAAGAAGGGTAGTTTTAACATCGCCAATACAATCGATGATTCGGACATAACAGGGTTTTCGGATTTAATCGAGAACATCGATGAGAAGCACCTCGACATATTTCTGCATAGCCCAGGAGGCACCGCTGAAGCTGCTGAACGCATTGTCAATCTGCTGCGTGCGAATTTCGGTCATATCCGTTTCTTGATCCCAAACGCTGCTCATAGTGCAGCAACCATGCTGGCCTTATGTGGAGATGAAATTCTAATGGATGAACGCTCTACTTTAGGCCCCATAGACCCACAAATTATTCTAATGACGCCTCAAGGGATAATGTCAGTGCCTGTTCATGATATTCTAGAGGGTTTTGAAAAAATACGCAAAGTTCTGAAGGATGATCCAGAATCTCTAAGTGTCTACTTACCGATGCTCAACAAATACGATTTGCATATTTTTGAGATATGCAAAAACGCCCAGGAGTTGGCTAAAGAATTAGCCAAGACATGGCTTACAGAATACATGATAAAACCCAGTGAAGACCGAGACGAAAAAGTTGAAAATATTGTGATTTGGTTATCAGATCACAGTAAGCATCTTTCGCATGGGCGAATGATAAATATACAAAAATGTATCGAGTATAAACTGAATGTAAAAAACTTGAGAGATACCCCAGAGTTACGTGAAGAACTATGGAAGCTGTATTGCTTAATCGAACTTCTGTTCGATAGATCTTCTACCGTGAAATTATTCGAAAATTCTCGCGGTGTTAGTTGGGCCAGAAGTTTTTCAGAGCAAATTGTGCAGATTCCTTTTCCGACGAGGCCGCCACAACCTCCACAATCACCCGGATTCGCTTTTTGCCGCCCGTGATCGTCTCTAGAATACCCTTTTCTGCAACATTCCCCCCTTTCAACCCGCTAAAATCTTTCCGATTACCCTTACCTCAACGTTTGGGATTACTCTTCATCCGGTAGAACCTTACAGGTGAAAGAAAAGTCGTTGATGCGATAATAGATATAGTTATAGCACAAGGGGAGTGATTTAAGCGGTCACTCCCCTTTTTTCCTCTCATTTCATTCGAGACCTGCGGCTTGTGCCAGACTCCCCGCTTTTGTTCATTTAAACAACACGAACAACGATGCGGGACACGTGTGCCAAATCTCCCGTCTTTGTTTATTAATCAGAAATGTAACGGGACAGGTGTGCCATATTTCTACCAATTTATCCCGATACATAAATCATTCCTATTAGGTTGGATATAAAATTGGGAAACACTCGGTCATAGACAGAAAATTACCATTTTCTCATTAGCCGAAGTTACACAATAAAGGAAGCGAGTATCCTCGTGAATTCAATTGCACCATATGATGCACGAATTCACGGGACCAGCAACGGTCAGAATCCCCTCAATTGTTCGGGACGTGGGTGCGGAGTGTTGTCTGGTTTGCGTTTGTGCGATTTCTGCTGTGATTTCGGGAGTTGTCAAAAAGGCTTGCATTGGAGCCTTCCTCAGAGAAACATTCGGAACGTTCCGGGAGTCCACCGTTCTATCCATTTGAACTACGGGCGC
>JAZDKD010000697.1:0-2573 GCA_043803345.1 Pseudomonadota bacterium | reverse complement strand
GCCCTGAGGCCACAATCCTTGGACCCTACGCCAAGGATCACATCCTCGACATTTTGTCTGGACGCGACACAGACGTTGATTGTTTGAATTCAATCCCCGCTTCATACGGTTCGGAGTTTTCAAAAACTTGGAGGCCGGCTCCGTCTTTCAGAAGCAGGGCGTTTTTAAAGGTTCAGGATGGATGTTCGCATCGATGTTCTTATTGTATCGTGCCTATAGCTAGGGGACCGTCACGCAGCATGGATTTACGGGAAGTAGTTGAAGACGTAAAGTTTCTTGTTAATGCGGGTTATTCAGAGATATCTCTGACAGGAATTCATCTTGGAGCTTATGGACGGGACCTGACGCCAAAAACCAGACTTGAAAATCTTATTGAGGAAATACTGGCCGCCACGTCAGGTTGCAGACTCAGGCTAAGTTCAATTGAACCACAAGAATTTTCAGATGGATTACTTTCCTTGATTAAACATAACACTAGAATATGCAAACATTTTCATATTCCTGCACAAAGTGGCGACGACAAAATATTGAAAAAAATGCTAAGACCATACAAGACCGAATTCATTGTTGAATTATTAGGAAAAATTTTGGAATCATCGCCAGACTCATGTCTAGGCATGGATGTTATGGTGGGCTTTCCTGGTGAAACTGACGCTTCCTTCGAGAAAACCGTAGATTTTATTCTGAGAAGTGGATGCAACTATCTCCACGTGTTTCCGTTTTCACCGAGACGAGGCACGGTGGCATATGATATGCCCGACAGACCTCCTGTCAGTTTGTCCCATCATAGAGTCGATATTCTTAGGAAAATCTCGAATGACCTTCGTTCAAAATTTTACGGTAAGTTTGTTGGGCGTACTCTATACGCTTTAGTGGAGCGCCCAGGTTTAGATGTCGATGAATGGGGAAAAGGACTTACAGACAACTACATTTCGGTAAGAATTAAAGGATTGAAAAATATACATGAAGGTTACATCGTCCCAATCAGGATTGACAGCGTCGGTAAAGATGAAGTGTTTGGGTTTCTTGTGTCTGATAGTGTTTCACAAATTCGTTAAGCCACAAAACTCACTCACAATGATGACAGTTTCGTGGCACATTGCCGGCGAATGTAAACAACATGGGGATTTAAGTAGAGCCATTGGTTTTTCGGGTCAATTGAATCAGCTCTCTTGCCTTAATTAGATGTTCGTTCACCTTATGCAAATCTTCAAGTTTTGAGTCCTGAAAATAATTCGATATGGCTTCACAGGCCAAGTATGTGTGAGAAATGGATTGCCTGATTAAATTATGGAATTCCGAGTAATTGGATGGTGGAATTATGGAAAATATTTTTGAGTCCAGTATTCTAAGTTCCCTTTTCATTGATTCTAGTCCCAAATTGAGATCCTGAGACACCATCGATGTGTTTATCTCCGATGGGTCATAATCTGCGAGGCTCAAACTTGGGGCCCTTGCCATTAGCAGAGATAGTTCTTCAATTACAGGCGTTGTTTCCGATAAATACAATCTCATTCCCTTTTCGGTCAAAGCTCGGTCATCGAGAGGCGAAGGTATCTGTTCCGTGGGTGCCATACTTGTCGCAATTTCGTCTTTAGTCATTTCAGCCGCGTTATCCTTCGGTTCCCGAACAGCGCGTTTCTCTCTTTCTAGAGCCGCAACGGAAGTCTCGCTGACTGGCTGTCTCTTGTCTTCTTTTTCCTCTTCAATTGATTCTTTCACAAGATTTTCCGTGGTCTCCGAGGGCTCGGAAAGGGGTGTCTTAACGACAGCCTCGCTTGTTGATTCCTCTAAAGGAAGTTCCGCAGGGCTTTTGCGTGCCTGAAGGTCCACCCAATCCTCTGGAGCCAAAAGATTTTGATCTCTCAAAGGTTTTACTTGAAAAACCTGGGGTTGAATTCTTGCGGTCTGCAATTCCTTGATCTTAGGAACTGTAGTTAGCTGGCGTTTGGGCAACAGATCTTTCCTGGGTTCCGGCAACGCCTCTGTAATGTTCATTGGAGCTACCGGCGGACCCAGTAAATGCGTGTCAGTGTCTATTGTTCTCTTTAAATCATGCGAGAGATCTGGTTGGGGTGGCGAATGGGAAATCTTCCTGTCTCCACGCTCGAACGGCAACCGGGTAACTGGAACCTCTGCGTCAATAGCAGGGGTATCCGCCAGATCTGAGCTGATCTCTTTAGTGCTTTGTCCCGCGTCTTCTTTGGAAGCTTTATCCGTATGGTCGGAGACAGGCTCAACTACCTGTGGTTTGGGCTTAACATCCCCAATTATCTGGTTCATCTTTATTTCAGGAATTAGAACCTTATAACCGGACGGACCCACAGGCGCATAGGTTAACGATTTTTCTTCTACGCGACTGTTTGAAGGGATTTTTCGAGAAGCGTCAGCAGGAGATGACTGGCCGAAACTCAAGGGGTTAAAAACTTGGATAAAGCATGCCATCAATACCAATATCGAAATATTCTCGGATTTGAGGATCTTCATTCTTCACAGCTCAAGTTTCAGTTTCCGGCGCTGAAAAAACATTATTAGGTTTAAGAGCGACTATTTGCCAATCCTAATTATAATAT
>JAZDKD010000696.1:0-2274 GCA_043803345.1 Pseudomonadota bacterium | reverse complement strand
GTCCTTACGTAAGATCTTGTAATCGCGTGAATGTCTTTCAACGTCAGACTGGATTGGTCGAGTTGCCCATCTGTAAAAAGGGTCATGATCAAACCCTGAACCTTCTTATGGATCGTGGCCGGGCTGGGATCGGCCAAGGTCCTGCAAGCGGCTTCAGCAACATCAGCCAACATGACCAAAGCAGCTTCTTTACTGTCGGGTAATGGTCCAGGATATCTGTATTTTTCCTCGGTCACGGGCAAATGGGTCTTTTCAGCCTTTTCTAGCGCCTTATTGTAAAAAAACTTTATAAGACTTGTTCCGTGGTGTTGTTGGATAATATCTATTATTGGGGTCCCCAATTGGTATTCCTTGGCCTTTTCAACTCCATTCTTGACATGAGAAACGAGTATAAGCGCACTCATGCTTGGTTCCAAGCGGTCGTGAGGATTTATGCCGCGAATTTGATTTTCGATAAAATAAGTCGGTTTTGATGTCTTGGCTATCTTTCCAATGTCATGATAGAGCGCCCCTGCTTTTGCAAGCAGAGGATTGGCTCCAATAGCTTCCGCCGCGTTTTCGGCGAGGTTCCCGACAAGCATGGAATGGTGATAGGTCCCAGGCGCTTCAATAGCCATACGTTTGAGCAGCGGGTGATTGAGATTGGCTATCTCCAGGAGTCTGATGTTTGTTGTAAAACCGAGCCTTTCCAGCAAGGGGGTTATTCCAAAAGTTATTGGACCGCAGATGACTCCTCCCAGGAATCCTAAACCGATTTCGTATAGGTCCTCGGGTTTGTGTAACTGGATGAGCGCCATTTTGACGCTCAAGATGGAAAGCATGTTAACAAAACCTACAACAAGACCAGCCCGGAGTATGGCGGTTCTGTCGGAAACCTTGCTGACTCCATGCAATCCGACTACACATGAAATAAGAAAGAAAACAAACAGATACACATCTCCCTCTACCGCCAGAGTTGCTACCAATGATGTCAGGACTGAAAACAGAAAAGCAAGTCTGGGATCAACCATCAATGAGGCAAGCATTGCTGAAATAGCGACCGGCGCAGCAAAAAAGGTCGCTTGAGGATTAACATTGTTGAAAGACACTGACACCGAATTCGAAATGTGTGAAAAAATCTTCATCATCAGAATTGTCCCGATCATGAGCACACTGAACAGGACAAGATCCTCGGAAGACCGCTTGTTTCTCTCCAAGTAATTTTCCGAAAAGTAAAAACAAAACCTGACGAGGAGTATCAGGAGTAATCCCATACCGGCGACTATCCCATAACGGCTGTAGGCTGGATTAGCCTTGTTCAGGCCGTCCAACTTTTTCAAGTGAGCCTCATTCACTGGCTCGCCTTCACGAACTATCGGCTCTCCCTTGGCTACCTGGAAATAAACCGGCTTGACAGATGCAAGCGCCTCCTGCCGCAAGGACGAAGTTTTTTCCCGATTGTAGGTCAAATTTACGTTAATTAGGTCTGTAGCTATTTTCTTTATCGCTTCCGAAAGGTCGCTATCTTCGTAGGGGTCTCTTTCTTCTTCATTTATCCGGGCCATGGCCTCCCGTAGATCGTACAAGGCCGTGATATCCTTCAAAGGCTCAAGCTTTTCTTTCGATTTTGACCTGATGAGTATCCCCTGTTTTCCATCCCTCAATAACAGTTCGCGGCTCAGCACTACTCCCCTGAGTAGTAGCGGCGCCACCAGAGATTGGAGGTCACGCTGCGTCCTCGGATTAAACCCGGTTGCTTTAAGCGCGTTGAAGCTCGTCCATGAGACATCTGCTCCAAGAAGCGATTCGAACCTTGATTTGAGGTCTTTTTCGTCGATTGGCTGAAATGGCTTGGTAACTGTGGCTTTGGTGTCCGCAGGAGGCTTATTTTCTTTAGTTTTGTCCTCTTCCTTTGCCCGATTATCAGCTTCTAACGCCATATAATTCTTCATGAAACTGAAGGCGCCGGCTATGCGCGATTGGACTTCATCGACCAGCTCTTCATCAAGATCATAAACCGGTAGAACAGACCTTAATACTTCTTGCTGGCTCTTGTTTGTAGCCGCCTGATCGATCACCTGAAACGTTATGGGCGAGAGTATTGTCTCGGCGGACGGCTCGCCAATTGTGAGCGAATAAACTTGAAAAGACCGAGGCGTAATTAAGAATGCCGCAAATAGGCAGACACCTACGAGTATAGCCCATCTTTTAGTCTGCGGATTAAACAGGCGATGAAGCTTCTCAGGCATGAACCTGCTCAGGGCGCTGTGCTTCTTTAAAAAAGAATCCCATTTT
>JAZDKD010000695.1:0-2771 GCA_043803345.1 Pseudomonadota bacterium | reverse complement strand
TCTGCGGATGCTATCATCATTACTGACGCCACAGGGACAATTCAATACGTCAACCACGCACAGGCCACCATTAGTGGATATGGTCTCGATGAACTTGTCGGACAGACTCCCAATGTTCTCAATAGCGATTTTCACGATAGCGCTTTTTATAAACAACTTTGGGGTACCATTAAGGCTGGCGCGGTATGGTCAGGCAGGTTTCTGAACAAGAAAAAAGACGGAACTAAATACTATGAAGACGCTTCTATCTCGCCCCTTTACGATGAGTCAGGGAACCTGACGAACTTTGTAGTGGTAGAACATGATGTGACCAAACAGCTTGAGCTTCAAGAACAACTGCTTCAAGCCCAGAAGATGGAAGCCATAGGGACGCTTGCCGGCGGATTTGCGCATGACTTCAACAACAAACTTCAGGTTATTAATGGTTACGTGGACTTGATTCTTTTCAACAAAGACCTGCCGCAGTCCGTAAAATCGGAACTGGGAGTAATAAGGCAAACCGTTGACACTAGCGCTGAACTAATTAAAGGGATGATGGTCTTTAGCCGGAAGACACCCGTGGAGTTCCACACGATTGATCTCAACAAGCTTGTTGCGCAGACCAGGTCCATGCTAACCCGATCCATACCCATGATGATAGAAATCGATCTTTTATTGGCCGATGATCTTTGGGCGATAAGTGGCGCTAGGAATCAAATTGACCAGATATTAATGAACCTTGCCGTAAACGCAAGGGACGCTATGCCGGATGGTGGAAAGCTAACCATAAAAACAAATAACATCGTATTGGACGAGGCCTTCTGCCGTTCCTATCTTGGCGCAAAACCTGGGAAATACGCTCTGATGGCTGTATCAGACACAGGTGTTGGCATGAATAAGGAGACAGCAAGTCGTATTTTTGAGCCATTCTTCACCACCAAAGAGTCGGGCAAAGGAACAGGGCTAGGGCTCTCAGTAGTATACGGGATAGTGGAACAGCATGGCGGAAGGATTATTTGCGATAGCGTGCCGTCTGTAGGGACAACGTTCAGGCTCTATTTCCCAGCGATTGAGGAAGCCCATGAAGAACAATATTCTGAAAATAAAGAACCACCGAGGGGACAGGGTGAAACCATACTTGTGGTTGACGATGAGCCCAACTTCCTCGAAACGACTTCACTCCTAATGGCGGATGTCAATTACACGGTGATCACCGCTTCAAATGGTAAAAACGCATTAGAGCTTTATGAAAAACATCGGGAAGAAATCAAACTGGTTATTCTGGATCTCATAATGCCCGAGATGGGCGGGGAAGAGTGTCTTCGGGCCTTGTTGAGAATGGACCCGAAAGTTAGAGTCATTGTGGTAAGTGGGGCTTTGGAACCGGGAATCCCGGAAGATTTGAAGGAGACCGGGGCGAAGGGGTTTATAAAAAAGCCATTTGACATGAACCGAATGCTTGAGAAAATCCGGAAGGTCATTGATGAATAGTAGTTTCGGTTTAGGTGGTTGTAATAGACAAGACTTCATTTGACCTCTCCCTCTCTGTAGAGCATATTCAATGTTAAAGGAATGTCAGACATAGCTTTGGCGGCAGCCCAGGGAACCCGTCAGAATGTTAATCCTTGTTAGGCTAAGTAGGATGACAAATCATGTTTAAGGAAGAACGGGACTACAACAAATTCGCTTGGAAAGACTTGGGAGACCTCGAAGAAGGTAGACCTAATTTGGGTTTGAATGTGCCGGTGCTAGCCTATCGATTGCTCCAATACACTTTGCGAGATGTGCTGATTACCGAACTAGGTGTAGACAAGGCAAATGATATCTTTATCAAGGCTGGCTGGCTTGCTGGGACTCAATTTGTGAAAAATCTGTTGAATCTGGAGATGAGTTTCAATGAGTTTATAGAGCAGTTACAGAGGGTGCTGAGAGAGCAAGCCATCGGGATTCTAAGGATAGAAAAAGCTGACATGGAGAACATGAGGTTTACATTGACAGTTGCTGAAGATCTCGACTGCTCAGGATTACCATTAACAGACGAGGTCGTTTGCCAATACGATGAGGGGTTCATTTCCGGTATTTTCGAGGCTTACACAGGCAAGCCCTTTCATGCAAAAGAAATTGATTGTTGGGCAAGTGGTGACAGGGTTTGCCGTTTCGATGTTCAAGAGGTCAAAACGGAAAAATGATCGAAGAAGCCATTGAAAAGCTAGCAATTCTCTTGCAGGGCAGAATTCCAGCAAAGATTGACATAAAAAAACTTGATGACGAAGGCGACCACAAGTTTGGGGAAATGATGAATCAACTTATCGATTTCATGCAGCAGATACACGATTTCATTATTCCTTTGTCACGAGGTGAACTGCATGAAATATGGCTGCCATCCAATAATTTCTTGGCGTCACCTTTCAAGGAATTACACTCCCGCCTCCTCCATCTCACATGGCAAACAAAACAAGTAGCCAATGGAGACTACAAACAACGAGTGGATTTCATGGGTGATTTCTCCGAAGCTTTTAATTCCATGATTATTTCTCTCGACCATAATGAAAAATTGCTCAAAAAGAAAATCGACGAGCTTGAGAAAGCGCTTTCTCATGTCAGGACACTGGAAGGTATTCTGCCGATATGTTCAAATTGCAAGAGGATAAGGCTTGAGGGAACTGATCACAAAAATCAAGACAATTGGGTACAAATAGAGACTTATGTGAGCGACAAGACAGAGGCTCAGTTTTCACATTCTATCTGTCCAGAGTGTGTGAAAAAACTCTATCCTGATATCTATGAGAAAT
>JAZDKD010000694.1:0-2975 GCA_043803345.1 Pseudomonadota bacterium | reverse complement strand
TCTATTTCTCTCCCATTTCTGGCGGTAGCAAAATCCTGGGCACCTTTTGCCCTAGCTCCCGATAATATTTGATGGCTCCCGGATGAAGATAATTTGTGTCTATTTCTAATGTTTCCTCAACTATGCGATCGCCAAGGAAGCCTGGATTGGTATGTTTCGCGATCTCCGCCCTATTTTCCCATATCGTCTTTACTATTTTATACGCTAACTCAGCTGGGAAATCTTTTCTAACAAAGTCAGTGAATAAATTTGTAGTAGTCTTATACTCTTGTACACCTGGATACGTTCCAGCGGGCACCACAAATTTCTTCAGTCCGACGGAATTCTTCAGAATGTTGTTTATATCTTCGTCAGTGAAAGAAAGAATCCTTATCTTCATGACCGACATTGTTTCCAGTATCATCGAATCCGATATGCCGGTTTTGCCCCAGCCGACGATTACACCGTTTTTCATTGCTTCTAGCGCATCGGCCATGCTGGAATGACGGATTTTTGGATGAATTCCTAAGATACGGAGAATATCCATCGCTATCGCTTCAGTGGAGGAACCCATGCCTCCAGGAGTAAACGGTTTTCCTTCCAGTCCGTAGATGTCTTTGATACCACTCTTCTCGGAAACCACAACATTGTATGGGTTAGTCGTGTTAACATATAGGGCCCGGAGATCCGGGAATGGTTTTCCTTTAAACACTCCCTCGCCGTGAATTGCCTCCCAAGCGGCTTTTAAATCAACCGCTCCAATATCAATTTCGTTTTTTTCCAGCAGCCGAAGATTGTGGACTCCACCGCCTGTTGCCCGGACCGTCAAGTTAATTTCCGGGATCTTTTCATTGAGTATCTTAGCCGCAGTCACAAAATAGACAAATGCTCCTGAAGTACTTGCTGTAGTTCCCCATGTGAGCGCTTTTCTTTCGGCAGCAAAAGACTCTTGGGAAATCAAGAACGTCACGGAGACTAAGAATATCAACCCCCATTGCACCCTTTTGTGGGCATCTATATTGCGCATATTGTAGTTCATTTTGCACCTCCTGATCGAGATTTTCGATCTTCAGCTATTCTATTGAGCAATTCGCGAAACTCCCACCTTTCCGTACTCCATTTCCAAAACTTTGGGGAGGACTTATCCTATATTTCGTCCTTCAATAGCTGTTTTTCCAGAATCATGATTTTACATGTTCTCAGGCTCAAGTGGGCGAATTTATCTTTGCCGAGTTTCCGACCTGACGCTAGTCTGGCCCTTTGTCTTTGGTGTTTAAGACTGTATTGCTCCCTATGCTCCATGGTCAACCGGTTTTTTTCTCTAGTCTCCTTTGTAAGCTACCCTCCTCTCTCGTCGCATACTAGTGGCTTGCGGATACATTGTCGAGCGATTCATACGACGTGCTGTTGTTCGTGGCTGTGCTCTAATCCACAATTTTTCTCATCTCCTCAGGAGAACACCAGACGACAAAGTACAGGTACACTGTTTAGGGTAGGGCGGACATTTACACTGCCTGTTACCTAGGTGGCAATTTCCGTTGTCTTCCTCCTTTCTGACAGCTTCCAGTATACCCGTGTTTCCCGCCCAGTCCCACATCAAAACTCCTAGGTAAATTTCACCTCAGTTTTGTCCAATCGTTGCTGAAGATCAACAGATGAGACTCCGCTAATCATTCGTTGGTTTAACTCGCGCGAAGATCTGCAGAATATTAATCTTCGAATTTCTGAGATGCTTGAGCATCGCTTCCTCAGCTCTTTGGGAATCCTTTTTCTGCAAAGCCTCAACGACCCGCATATGCTCTCGACAGACTTCATTAGCTCGTCCCATTGAACTCCCGGATAGGTGCCGGGCGAGCATCAGCTGGGAGTTGAGTTTATTAATACTTTCCTCGAGCTTCGGGTTTCTTGCACATTTCGCAATCTGGAGATGAAAATCATGATCCCATGGGTAAACGGAATACTTATCATTGATAATAGCTCTTCTTGTATCTCTCAAGAAACTAAAAAGCGACCTTATTTCCTCTCTTTCTGCCCTCTCAACGGCTAATCGTACAGCCAATCCTTCAAGTGCCTCACGCACCTCAAACAGCGCCTCTATCTCCTCCAAACTCGGGCAGGGAACTATCCCACCTTTATGCGGTTGGAGTTTAACTAATCCCTCCTGGTTGAGCCGCTGGAATGCTTCTCGGATCGGACCTCTGCTAACCCCTAATCTCTGGCAAAGTTCGATTTCATTCAGTTTTTGCCCTGGCTTGTAGATCCCCTTGAGAATGGATTCTTTAACAAGATTATATACTTGTTCGCTGAATGATACGGAAAATACTACAGGAGTTGGATCGGGTTGTGATGGCATTTGTTAATATTATACTGTATTACAAAAAACATGTCAAGTAAAAAATGACTGGATGTAAAAAATAACTTGAGGTCGAATTCTGCTATTGCCTCGATGTCCGCGGGAAGAATTTCATTTCGCTTGTGTTCTCTTAAAAAATCCTCAGCACGTTTGTTTATTTCATCATAAGACAGAATAGGGGCAGTTATATCAGTTATATCACTCTGGTTCATTGAGTTTTCCCAATTCACGAGCAAATTTTTCCAATTGTTCTCCAGTGAGTTTTTGCCCTTTTAGGGTTCTGAAAACTAGCGGCAGCTTAGCGACTATATTCCTATCTGCAAGTAAATCTTCAGGAATACGACCGGCGTCAGTTCGGGCTAAGTCAAAGAACTCTAACCATTCATCGCTGCCTTCTATGATTCCCAGGCATTCCGCATAGTGTGACAGTTTTTCCCTTGAGTGCGGTGGGCGTAATATTCCTCTCTCGATATTGCTTATCTTCCCGGGGTCCAATCCGTTTTCCAAACAGAATTGCCTCAAGGTTTTCCCAATTCCCAAACGTTTCTTCTTAAAATATTCACCAAATAAGGCACTCATCTCAGCACCTCCTCTCCGTGTAGTAAAATTATTACTATGTTGTAATATTATTACAACAAGCCAG
>JAZDKD010000693.1:0-2482 GCA_043803345.1 Pseudomonadota bacterium | reverse complement strand
CTGTAAGCGAGTTAAAGAGCAGACTCTTTCCCGCTCCGGTTCCACCGACCATGGAAACTAGGATTGGAAAGCCAGGAGGCAAGTGTTTTTTGAATTCATATGCTTGCCATAACTTATCAGCGTCGTTGATTTGGTCTAGAAGCGCAGGGTAATTTTTGAGCCTTGTATCAAAGGTGTATTCAATCTTGCGCGCTATAAGCGTCAAAGTTTAGACCCCGTCATATCAATTCTTTTGAACATAAGATCACATACGAGCTGAAATTTAAATTGCTCCGACGTTTAACTTAATGGCTGATAAGGTATTACCGTTGCTATTAATATATTATACGCCGAAGAGCGGGAGGAACAAAGACAGCTTCTAGATCAAAGCGTCCAAGGGATTTGGCGATCAACTTGATTTTTCTCTTTTTAGAGTCATTTTTGTCTATGAGGATAAGATGATCCTTTTCCAATCTGCAATACCCCCCAGCCGATCTAAAAGGTCCTTTGGTAAGGTTTTCATAACGTAGTTTTACACCCAGCCGATCAGCCAGATCTTCAAGCTTTGACAAGACATCAGTATCATTCATTATTAGGACCCTATACCTTTACTGGATTTTACCCGATTAGGTTGAATTGAAGCCGTTGTCAAGAAAAATTCTGACAATCCCCGAAGAACGACAAATTGTGTTGATGTGGAACCAATGGCAACGACGGTTGATTATGGCAACTCATCTTTATCACCAAAGTGATTCTTGTAGAATTGGCCGACGCCATACAAAGAATCTTCTCGTTACATTCGAAGCCCGAGACACCCCGTTCCAACTGAGGGTTGTTGTTAACCCCGAAACATCTGCCTACAATGGCTGCTGACCTTGACAATCCAGATCATTGTAGATAACATGACGCGATCAGTGCCTTTTAAAATGTTGAATAGATTGTACTTTAATTGTAGATGTTTGGGTGAGGACACTGGAGTCACTAGATTTTGTGGCTCAAGAACCCGGTATAAACAAGAAGGCCGCTTCCCTGGGCCTTAAATCTGTAGTGAAATCAATACAGGATTCTTTGATTACCAGGGATGGTGTCGTACGTATACCTGACTTGGCGCCTTCAAAGTGACAGAGAAAAAGGAACGGATGGGCGCTAACTCAAAAACAGACGTAAAGATAACGCGATACCTGCTGGAAAAGCTCTAAAATTTAGCGCATTCGCAATTTTGAAGAAAATTGTAGCTCTAGGAGAATAATTCTATCCAGCGCTCTTGGGTTATAAATGTTGTGTTGTTTACTGTCACGTTGTGTACGACGACGTTGGCGGGCTCTCTCTATGCCAACCAGGAGTTCCATTCTTGGAGTTCGTTCTTCTTAAATGGACTGATTTTCTCTGTGCCTCTGATGTCAATTCTTCTGGTTCATGAGATGGGACATTTCCTGGCGGGCAGACGTCGCCACTTAGATGTCACACCGCCCTATTTTATCCCAGCTATACCTCCCGTAGGAACTTTTGGGGCATTTATAAAAATCAGGTCTCCCATTCCTGATCGTCAAGCGCTAATAGAAGTTGGAGCCGCTGGACCGGTTTGTGGAGCCATCTTGGCTATTCCTTTATTGTTTGTAGGCATATACCTCTCGGATTTTCGTACGGGGCCACAGCCCGACGGCAGTGGTCTTTCCTTTGGAACTTCTATCATACTCGAATTGGCTTGCCTGATCTGGTTTGGAAAATTTTCCTTCGAATCAGTGATAATACTCCATCCGATAGCTATTGCCGCCTGGTTTGGATTGTTTGTCACCGCTATGAATCTTCTCCCTATGGGGCAACTCGATGGAGGTCATGTCGTATATGCTCTTTTCGGCTCCAAGGCCGCCAGATATATCAGTTATGGAGTATTCGGGATTCTCCTGCCTCTGGGATATTTTACCTGGCCCGGATGGATAATGTTTGCGGCGCTCACACTTATAATTGGTTTAAAACATCCACCGCCCATTGACAGCTACACTCCACCTTCCCCAAGTGGGCGGGCATTGGCTTGGACAGCAATAGCGCTGTTTATCATCACATTTGTGCCAACGCCAATAACGATTTTCTAGTTCATTTTTTCATCATTGACAGGTTTTTTATGTTAGGTTACAGTTAGTTCCAGTGACGCCAGTTCACATCAGAAAATAATTACGTTGCGCTAAACAGTATGATTGCATCCCAAAACAGGGTTTTGATCGCAGTAAACAATAGTGATTTGGGTTTCCTTTTTTATTGGTGGCGCCAATCATCGATGACGGTGTGGTCTGCCCTGGATTTCTCAGGTTAGCTGATTTTAGTAGACAGTAAAAAGGCCCACCGTCGGATGACGGTGGGCCTTTTGTTTTTGAAGAAAGGGATCAAGCTGTGAAAGTTCTCAAGTCAATGTCTAGAGAATTGCTATCAGACCTCGAAACTCCTGTCTCAGTATATCTAAAACTTTGCGCTAACGAGGAAGTGTCCTTTTTGTTTGAAAGCAGCG
>JAZDKD010000692.1:0-8682 GCA_043803345.1 Pseudomonadota bacterium | reverse complement strand
CTTGTTCGTTGGTTACATCTTCTGGAATTTTAGCGCAGAGGTTTTTAGGCACGAGAACAATTTCGGCATGGGGACCGTTGGAAACTACTCTATCACCGGGTTTAAATTTTTCCGCTCCTGATCCGACTTCAAGGACAACTCCTACGTTGCTGTATCCCATGACAATAGGGTGTTCCAGTTTGTCAAGCACAGCGTCAATGGTTTGCAACAGGCCTTCATTACGGACCTTTGCCAGGACCTCAAACACTTTCTCCGGTTGTTTTCGCGCTTTTGTAAGCAGGCTGGCCTGTCCCAATTCAACTATGCTTCTTTCAGTGCCCGAAGACACGAGACTAACCAAGGTCTTGATTAGCAAGTGGTTTGGCTTCACACTCGGCGCCGGAACATCAGTCAGTTCCGCCTTTCCATTCCCCAAATTCTGTAAAACTTGTTTCATTCTATTGCTCCAACCAGCTTGCCGCAGCGTTCGGCGCTAAAATCTTTGTTGCCAATCTCATGAAGTTACAATAATATAGAATTAACGTCATCAGAGAGGACCTGGGCTTGGAAGATCATACTGTAATTGCTACTGAAGAGAATTTTGGCGTTGTGTCAGTTTGCCCGGGAGGAATAGTTCACGTTAATCTGCTCCACCTAACATTAAAACTTACTCCATCTGACTTTGAAAAACTTTCTGATCTTGTAGCAAAAGCAAGACTCAATTTTTCCAGGCCGAAGCGAACCGAAGGTAAACCGCGCCTCCAGTTAGTAACCTCCGAAAATGCATCAGATGATGACACTCAAAAGACTTGAGCAAATCTTGAGTCTGCCTGACTGATACTATTTAACATCTAGCGCCTTATCAATTGGAAAATCTTTATTGGGGACTTGAAAATTCACCTTTAATGGCATTCAACTCTTCAGTTAAAATGTTCATTTCTTTTTCCAATAGGTTTACAGCATCCTGGGCTCCACTAATTTCCATGTTCCTGCCCATGGTTTCAAGAGTTAATGCGGCTTGAAAAACATTTTGAGCTGCAAAATTGCCCACGGACCCCTTAAATGTATGCGCTGATCTTTGTAGGTCCTCGGCTGATCCACGTCTTATGGAATCCTTTATATCATCTAGCATGCCTGGTCCAATCTCCATAAATAAATCAATTAGTTCCAAGAGGAGTTCTGGACTGTCCCCGACCCGTTCCATAAGAGTTTCCCTATTGATTACCGACAATTTGTTTCCTCCCGATTTATTGAATAAGGCGCAGCGCGGCCGATATCATGCTTCAGTAAAACTCCTCAAAGCTGCAGGGATCTCGGATATTATGTCTGTAGCCAAAACCGGACTATGGCCATTTTTCTCGATGATGCTATCAGCTACGAATCCATGCAACCAGACGCCTAAAGGTATAGCCTCAGCAAGCGGAAGCTTCTGTCCTATCAAACCTGCCAAAATGCCAGTGAGAACATCTCCTTGACCTCCCGAGGACATCCAAGGATTGCCTGTGGTGTTAATGTAAGATTCCCCATAAGGGCTGAACGTGATTGTTGAAGCGCCCTTTAACACTAGCCAGCATTGAAATTCATCAGAAAATCTGCGGCCTAAAGCAAAACGGTTTTCTTGAACATCCCTAACTGTGACACCCAGAAGGTTGGCCATTTCCCCAGGGTGCGGGGTCAACACAACTGTGGCTTGAGTTTGCAACAGCAAGCTTAAATCCATTGCCAGACAGTTCAGGCCATCAGCGTCAATCACCAGTTGGCCCGGGTAATGACGAAGCAACGTTTCAACAATTTTAATGGAACCGCTTCGGGTTGAAAGTCCAGGCCCTATTGCAACGCAACTCATGCCACTGCACAATTCCAAAATATTGTCTGCCGAAGACTCGTCAAAATATCCTAAGACATCGGGAACCGGTACCGTCATCTCTTCAGTAAGTTTGTCTTCCAAAACGGGATTGAGAGACTCGGGAACCGCGACAGTCACAAGGCCGGCGCCAATCCTGGACGCCGCTTTGGCCGCCATGGCGGTTGCGCCTGTTTTGCCTCGAGTTCCTCCGACAATCAAGATTTTACCGAAATCACCCTTATGCGACATTGGGTTAGATCTCAACAGGAAATAATCCGTCATGTCGGGATCATCATATAGATTTACCAGTGGCGCATGTCTGTCTATTAGAATTTGAGGGATACTTATGTCAACCACCTCGATCTGACCGCAGAGACCACGACCGGGATAGAGGGCCATGCCGAGCTTTTGAAATCCATAGGTGACGGTTATGTCAGCCTCAACAGCGACGCCGCATATTTTGCCCGTATCCGAATCAATTCCCGAGGGAATATCTACGGCTAATACAAAAGCATCGAGCCCATTAATTTTTTCGATGGCTTCTCGGTAGGGAGATTTCACCTCCTGTTTAAGACCTGTGCCAAGAATAGCGTCAATTATTACAGAACTTTCAGCCCAGATTTCTTCAGCTTCATCGAGTTCGTCAACAGATTCAATCTCCCATATTCTGGCTCCCGTTTTTTCCAGGATATCCAGGTTTGTCTTGGCGTCTCCGCTTATATTGTCCCTTGAGCTAAGTAAAAATGTGTCTACTTCAAAGCCCTGATTCACCAAGTAACGAGCGATCACATAACCATCCCCACCGTTATTGCCGGATCCTGCTACAACCGAAATATTGATATCTCCCGGATCATCCTCAATGAGATCGTTTAGGATCTCAAAAGTGGCTCGTCCGGCATTCTCCATCAAGACTATCCCCGGGATTCCAAATTCTTGAATGGTTACTGAGTCAAATTCCCTCATTTCTTTGGCTGTAACTAGATATCGACTCACAGATCATTCCTCATTTGAACATTTTAAATTTTCAAAGTTCAAGCTTTGCTGGTCCCCATGAATTCACAAGAGTAACCGCTACAAACCATATTATAACGACCTATTTGTTCCAGGGTGATAAGCCCTTTTAGTTCTGCGCCGTTCATTATTGGGATTGCTTTGCTCCCGCTGGCTTGCATTTTCTGAAGGATGTCCGTCAGGGGAGTTTGTTCGTTGGCCGTAGGGAAATCGCGTATCATTGACTCGGATATTAGTGAAGTAGGTCCCTTTTTGTGAAGCGTTTCAACAATAGCTTCTTTGGTTATAAGTCCTACAAGTCGACGACCGTCCATAACAGGGAAATCTCCCTGAAAACTACGACAGAAATGTTCCGCTGCGTCTCCAACCGTCTGGCCGGGATTTAGAGTTGCAATATCCCTAATCATTGCTGCGTCGGCCCTCACTCCTCCGAGCGCCACCATCAAACCCATCTGGCGTTCTTCAGCTTCGGCCCCCAGATAAACAAAAAGCGCAATGAGAAGCAAAAAGATATTTCCAGAAAAAAAGCCCCAGAAAAACATAAATATTGCAAATCCCTGTCCGATTCCAACTGCAATTCTTGTGGCCTTATAAGCATCTAGATAAATAGCCAGCGCGCCTCGAAGAACACGGCCCCCATCCATCGGAAACGCAGGGATAAGGTTGAATATACCCAAGATTAGGTTGACAGCGGTCAATTCAGCAAGTATTCCTCCCTGAACCGAGAAATCACTCAACGTGACCCCTGTTCCAAAAAGATCAGCTATGAACCAGAGCAGAAAGGCAAGTAGAAAACTGGCAGCGGGGCCGGCAATGGCAATCAAAACCTCTTGAACAGGTTTTTCGGGAGCCTTGGCCATTCTGGCCACACCCCCAATGGGAAGCAGGGTAATATCTGTGACATCGATTCCAAAATGTTTAGCGACCATGGAGTGGCTTAGTTCGTGAAAAACCACTGAGGCAAAAACAAGCAGGACAAATATTACACCTGAAATTCCTCCAGTCCCTATTACCGATCCTCCAACAAAATAAATTAATATTAACAGAAGGATAAATGTTATGTGAAGGTTCACCGGTATGCCAAATATCGACCCGATTTTAAAAGACCATTTCATGGTCAACGCCTCCTGATAGTGTATATTTATGCTAACTGAGTATACTCTGTCGAAAAGAGTTTGGACTGTTACCTTGCATTTTACTAACAATTCCTAATGTTCGCAAGAACTGGGCAAAACAACCAAAAGCTTTTAAAGGTTTATCTAGAATGAAAGATTATTCAACTGATATTACCGCGATATTACTGGCTGGTGGAACATCTAGTCGAATGGGAGGAAAGAACAAGGCTTTATTGGAAATAAACGGAAAGAAAATAATTCAGAGGGAACTTGAAATACTAGAGGGCTTGTTCAAAGAAATAATTCTGATCACAAACACTTTTGACCAGTATGCTTTCCTTAATAAACCGATGTTCTCAGACATCAGACCCGGGTACGGGTCATTGGGGGGGGTATATACCGGGCTGATCAATTGTTCCAATGAATATGGCTTTGTATTGGCCTGTGACATGCCTTTCCTAAATGAGAAAGTCATTAATTGTGTATGCGAGAGGTGCTTTGGCCATGATGTGACTGTGCCCAGGATAGGCGAACACTATGAGCCGTTGCATGCGGCTTATTCCCGTAAATGTGTTCCCCACATGGAAATTCTTATGACTCGTCGAGACCTTAGAATATTTGATTTCTTTTGTGATGTGGATGTCTTGGAAATTCAGGAAGAAGAGCTAAGGATGATGGACCCTGACCTCAAATTTACTCTTAACGTAAATTCTCCAACTGATTTTAATTCAGCCATCAAGATAGCTAAAGATGGTAAATATTTTGACTGAGTAGGCGCCTAAACCTAATACTCATATGGCAGAAACAGCTTGCGATGTTCATTTAAAGCAAATCGGTCTGTCATGCCGGCAATGTAATCACAAACAATTCTTTCCAGGCACTCCTCTGCCTGCTTAATGCGGCGCTGGACCCCAGGGGGCAATTGAAAGGGTCTGTTGACATATTCTTTAAAAAGGTCGGACAACAACCTGTCTGCTTTGTACTGCATTCTCATTATTTTATAGTGAGTGTAAAATCTACTGTAAAGGAAGGTGTCCAACTGAGCCTTTAACCCGTCCATATGGCTCGAAAACGAAACGGTCGGTTCTTCTGCTTCCATTATCTGGTTGGAGCCATCAACATGATGTTTTACGAACATTTGTTCAGTCTTATCAATAAGATCTCTTATAAAGAGATCTATCAGAAAACGGATGCATTGATAAACGAAAGTGTCTTTATCAATCAATTTGAGTTTCTCTTTAACCAGCCTGGTCACTTCGTCCCACATACCGAGTTCAGCAAGGTCGTGTTCGTTAAAAAAACCTGATCTAAGGCCATCTTCTATGTCGTGACAGCTATAGGCGACTTCATCGGCAATATTTACGATTTGCGCTTCCAATGATGGCTGCGGGGTGGCCATGAATTCGGAAAGTGTCTCCTCAGGGGCTTGATCATATCTTGTCGTGTGCCTGACAATGCCGGCTCTTGTTTCAAAGGTCAGATTGAGCCCTGGGAAGTCTGGATATCGTGTTTCCAGTAAGTCAACAACTCTTAATGATTGGCGGTTATGTTCAAATCCTCCAAAATTCTCCATCAAACCGTGCAGTGACTTTTCGCCCGCATGACCAAACGGAGTATGGCCAAGGTCATGAGCCAGCGCAATAGCATGTGTCAAATCTTCGTTAGCTCCAACGTATTGAGCAATGCTCCTGGCTATTTGCGCTACTTCCAGTGTGTGAGTCAATCTGGTTCTATAGTGGTCTCCTTCGTAATAGGCAAAAACTTGTGTTTTGTACTCCAGTCTACGGAAGGCCTTAGAGTGAATAATTCTATCTCGGTCTCTCTGGAAAGCCGTCCTATATATACATTCCGTTTCTTTCCATTTACGTCCTGCGCTATCCTCTGAGAGAAAAGCATACGGAGCTAAGTATTCCCGTTCTCTCTTTTCCTGGACTTTTCTATCAATTATCATTGCCACTCTCTAAGGGTTTTACAAAATATTGTAGAAGGTTAGGATATCTTTTAGAAATTTAAAGAACTCTATTTATGGATTGAAATGGAGAAATTAAAACTTTTCTAATGTCAAATCTCTTTTGATCATTTTTGTGGATGCGTTGTAGGATCGTATATATGTTCCACGCTGGCTGGTGGTGGCCCGGGGAGAATGATGTTAACCAAAGTCGCAAAAACAGCGATGATCAACAGAGAGGCTAACCCCAAAACAATTATTCTGGGTCTGGAATTCAACGCGGACCTCCGTTCTGACAGTGAATCAGCCTCAACCGGGAAACGAAATTCCCGAAAGGCATCTTCGGGCATCGTCATCTCATGAGGGTTTTCAGAAAGCGGGTTCAGAGGAGAAGATTCAGCGTGCTTAATAATTTTAGGGTCACGATCAGTCACCTCTGACTCAGGATGTTTATTGATAAACACGGGGCCGGTCTTACCGTCTTGATCAACTTTGGCCTTTTCTAATATGCCTTCAGCCCCGCACTTAGGACACCGAACCCATTCGATCGATTTTTCCTCGATATTCTTTTCATCCACTCTCAATAAGATATTGCAACCAGAGCATCGAACCACCATTTTTCAATTCACCTACTGTTTTTGTCTTATTAAACTCAAAATTTCACCAATATCAGGAAAACGACCAATCTCTTTTTTTGAAAAAATCAACTCGTTCTCATATTCAACTTCAAAGATTCCACCACTGGACATCACAAGTTCGGGTTGGATGGCAAGTTCCCTATCTAATTCCTCCGCCAGACTAGCGGCCTTGGGTCGATAATTTCAACTACCGCAATAAGTTATCCTGCATTTTTTTGACATTTGAATTTCCTCCAATAAACGAGTTAGAACATATCAATAGTCAATTATATTACCTAGATTCACGAATGCAAGTCAGGTGGGTAATTCATCTGTAATCCAAAGATTTAATCCTGACTTTACCCATCATTTTTAGAACGGAACTTTGATCATTCTCTCCCTTGGACGCCAGTTTAATGTGAGTGGCGTCCGATGGAGCCTGTCTCAATGTTGGGTCGACAGATAGCCAACCCTTAACGTAAGATTCCGCCCATGCGTGATACAAAAAACCGAGATTATCCGAATAAACAAGCCCTGTGACAACACGAGTAGGAATACCAAGCGATCTGGCCAGTGCCGTGTACAACTGGGAATGGGACTGACATTCTCCCTGTTTGGATCGCAATACTTCCAGAGCGGAAAGGGAGTCTTTCATTTCTCCTTTTATATTGTCCGCGGTCCAGTTGACAAGTCTTATAACTTTATCCATATCCGACGATTCTTTTGTAACAATTTTTTGGGCCTGATCCCTTATTTCGGGATGATCAGCCTGGATGGAGGGAGTCGACATCAGATAATTGCTCAAGTTGTCGCTTTCTTCACGAGAAACTGAAACTATACCATTGGCGATGTGTTGGATGTCTTCTGCGTGGACCTCGACATCAAAACCTTCCTCCGGCCTCCCAGATTCTGAAATACTAATTTTTTGACGATGGTCCTTGGCGATCAGGTCTGGATGAATCCCTTCAAGTCTAATTTTGAGAAATTTGGAGCGGCCCGGCCGTACAATCTTTGTTGGAGTTTTGACCAGACTGAAGTCCAGGATGAGATCTTTTTGTTTTGCTTTTTTTTCCATGAACTGTCGTGCCGATTCCTGATCCTCCAGTATGGTTATCAAAGAACCGTCAAGGCCCTTTTCGAGAACAACCAGTCCTTTGGGGTTCGCCCATGAATTTACCAAAGATTGTCCATAATTGTTGGTGATCTTCCAAACTGCATCCGACGGACCTGGGGAACCTTTGACTCGAGAAATTTCCTGCTCAACCTGCTCTACCGATTGACGCTCAACGTTGAATACGTCGAACGAATATTTTGCTCCATCTCGTAGGCCTTTAAGGGCAGGCATCAAAGAGATAGCGCTGGTATGATATATTTTTCCTTGGATGGGAAAATCCCTGTCAATTATCTCGTTTTCAGCGTTCATTTTCAGGACAAGTTTTTTGGAGTTCACATTGCCTTCAACGCGGAGGTTCTTTTGATTCATTTGCACGTTGGAATCAAAGGAGATTAGTGAAAGATCAGGCGCCACAGTGATTTTTTCGGTCATCTCAATCTCATTGGTTTTTTTCATCGCCGTAAGCCTCATAATTGAGTCGCTTTCGATGATAAAATTTTTTCCAGATGGCGTTATCTTGAAATGACTGTATCCTATTTTGTCTTCCTGAAAATAAATACCGTACCAGGCTTCTTTGAACGGAAAATTTAATAATGCCCCGTAGCCTTTTGAAGAATCGATAGGGTTATCTGAATCCGGATTAAAAGATTTAACTATACATCCACCACTAAAAATAGTTAATTGAATAAGTAATGTATATAATATTAGCCGAATTATCATATAGTTTATTTAACCTACTGTTTTAAATTATACTCATTGTAATCAAATTACTCAACTATCTTCCAGTGGTTTTTAATTGACTTTAAACACCGAATCATCGATTTTAAAAGATTGTATTATCAATGGTTAGGCAGTTGGCACGTTGAAGACCTAACCCTCGGAGGACATGTTAATGGATTACAAAAATACGCTCAATCTCCCGAAAACTAACTTTCCCATGCGCGCCAATCTACCAAAAAAGGAACCTGAAACTCTGCGTCGTTGGGAAGAAACAGGCATATATGACAGGATCATTAAAGCTGCTCAGGGCAGGCCAAAATACATCCTACATG
>JAZDKD010000691.1:0-2270 GCA_043803345.1 Pseudomonadota bacterium | reverse complement strand
ATAAGCATTTCTCTCACCACATGGTCAGAAAAATGGTAAATAATAGTTAGCCCTGTTTGATTTCGATTCTATCTGTACATCTTAACGACTTCTGTTAGAATATATGTCAAAACATATCGAATTCGAATCAGGAGCCAAGATATAGTTTTTTTACATCGTTGTTTTCTAATAGGTCCTTAACGTCGCCTCCGCCCGTAACGCAACCTAACTCCATTACATAAGCCCTGTGAGAAACTTTAAGAGCCATATGAGCATTTTGCTCGATTAGCAAAATCGTATTACCTTCTTTCTGAAGGCGTCTGATGGCCCTGAAAATCTCTTGAACAATCAAAGGGGCTAAACCAATTGACGGTTCATCCATCAGAATAGCCTTGGGCCTGGCCATCAACGCCCGGGCGATAACCAACATTTGCTGTTCTCCTCCTGAGAGCCTCCCGGCCTGTTGTTTGCTTCGCTCCTTAATGCGAGGGAAGAGTTCAAACACAGCCTGGAGATCCCTCTGAACCTCCTCCTGCTTTCCGTCTTTCAGACGTAGGTATGCCCCTAGATTCAAATTGTCTACTACTGAAAGGGGGCCAAACAAGCGCCTGCCTTCAGGGACAACCGCTATCCCAAGTTGAACGATCTTTTCGGGTGACAGCGCAGTGATAGCCCTGCCATCGAAACAAACCTCTCCAGATATTTTAGGCAGAAGACCTGCGATTGCTTTGACCAAAGTCGATTTGCCAGCGCCATTGCTACCGACGAGAGCCACAATCTCGCTCTTGGCCACCGACAAAGAGACCTGTTTGAGAACTTGAATTTTCCCATAAAAAACATTTATGTTGGATAGCTCAATCAATTTCTTCCCCAGTGCCGAGATAGACCTCAATCACCTTGGGTGAATTCTGGATTTTCTTCGGGGTATCTTCGGCGATCTTGGCGCCAAAGTTCAAAACCAAGATCTCGTCGCAGACGCCCATAATAAATTTCATGTGGTGCTCGATGACGAGGAGCGTAATTCCCATATCTCGGATCCTGAAAATATTTCGTTGGAAGTCCTCTGTCTCTCGCTCGTTCAGCCCTGCTGTGGGTTCGTCTAAAAGAAGCAATTTAGGTGCCGTGGCAAGAGCACGGGCAACTTCCAAATACCTTTGCTCACCCATGGGAAGTTTATTGGCGATGCTTTCCCTTTTGTCTGCCAGGCCTAACATGTTCAAATATTCCAAGCTCTGTTCACGGATCATTCTTTCCTCTCGCCTCGCTTTGGGAAACCTGAGGCCACAGGCGAAGAACTCGGCCTGAGTCCGGCAATGGCGACCGAGCATAACGTTTTCTAAGACAGTTAGGCTTTTGAACAGATGAGCTTGTTGAAATGTTCGGGATATACCTAATCGGGCGATTTCATCGGGTTTCTTCCCGGTGATGTTCCTGCCAATGAAGGTGACCGCCCCCTCGTTTGGTGGAAAGATTCCAGTAATTATGTTAAAGATTGTGGTCTTTCCAGCGCCATTTGGCCCAATGAGGCCTTTGATCATGCCTTCTCTGACTTCAAAACTTACCTCGGACAGAGCAGTCAATCCACCGAAGTTTTTAGTTATTTTGATAAGTTGGAGCATCAGCTTTTCTGATCTTGCCTAATTAATCCAGAGAAAAGAATACCTGTAATTTGTTCAGCTATTTCTTCGATGGTGAGTCTTTTTTCTGGTTTGTACCAATGATAGAGCCAGTTAATCATTCCGATAATACAAAAGGTTGCAGTGTTAGTATCCAATTGCCTTAGTTTTCCATCTGTTTTTAATTCTTCAATGAGTGACCTATACAACCTATATGTTGCCCTTTCACTCTCCTTTATCAATTCGTGCAATTCAGATTTAAGGAAATTTTTGTCTTCTATGGAAATCTTCACTTCTTTTCTTCTCGTATTAATAAAAAATATCTGGCTTTTTATAGTGTCCTTTAATTTTTCAATAGAATCCTTTTTTTTCAGCAGGATTGATCTCAAGTCCAAAAGCATGTCTTTGGCAAATTGATCCACAATCGTGTAAAGAATCTCTTCTTTGTTGCGAAAATGATAGTATAGGGCCGCTTGTGTCATTGCCACTTTTTGGGCAATGCTACGCATTGAGGTTCCTTCGTATCCGCGCTCATAAAACAGATCAATAGCCGCATTGATGATTTTTTGGGGTACGGTACCTGATTTTTTCACCTTTACAGATGAGAATGAGGTTTTGTTCATAAAAAGTTATTTACTAAATATTTAGTAAGTTGTCAAGTAAAAAATTTTGCAC
>JAZDKD010000690.1:0-2768 GCA_043803345.1 Pseudomonadota bacterium | reverse complement strand
GATCAACGCCAGAAGTCGGTTCATCGAGGAAAAGAACCGGTGGTTCATGTAGGATTGCGCAACCTAGAGCCAGTCTCTGTTTCCACCCCAGTGGAAGCGACCCAGTCAGTGTATCCGTCTGGTCAGTCAGTCCTGCCATTTCTAAGACCCATGAACTCCGCCGTTCCTTTGTTTCCCCGTCCAGACCGTAAATTCCTCCAAAGAAATCCAGATTCTCGGAAACCTTGAGATCTTCATAAAGCGAAAATTTCTGGGACATGTACCCAATATGTTTTTTGATATCTTCACTCTGGGTTGAGACATCGAAACCTGCTACGGGTGCGGATCCTGAAGAAGGAGTCAGTATTCCACACAAAATCTTTATGGTTGTGGTTTTTCCCGCTCCATTCGGCCCCAGAAAGCCAAATATTTCTCCCTGTTTGACTTCAAAAGTCACATGATCGACAGCAATAAAGTCGCCAAACACTCGAGTCAAGTCTTTTGAAACAACCGCAATATGCTCCATAGAGGCATCCAGTAAGGCTTGTTAAGTGAGATCCCTGTTCATCCCGTCTGTTTGGAGAGAACCGACAAGAACACATCTTCCATGGCCGGGGCTATTCTCCTCAGCGATTTCAACCCTACACCGGCTTCTTCAAGTTGTTCCCTGAGAAGATTTTCGTCATCCATGTCTTGTAGCCTAACGTGTAGACTATCTCCGAAGACGTTGACGTCTATAATCTTGTCGCTGATCTTTAAAGCCATCTTGGCTTGTCGAACATCAGACGGGATGATTTCGAACATGGCTCCCGTCACAGCGGTTTTCAGATCCTTGGGTGTTCCCAGTTCTATTATTGCCCCATCGCGCATGAAAGCAGTCCGGGTTGTTCGTTCGGCTTCATCCAAATATGCGGTCGAAACCAGTATGGTTATGCCTTCCATCAGCAACTCCTGGAGGATCTTCCAGAAGTCTCTTCTAGACACAGGGTCGACTCCGTTCGTGGGTTCGTCCAGCAACAGCACACGCGGATTGTGAATTAGAGCGCAGGCGAGCCCAAGTTTCTGTTTCATTCCACCGGAAAGAGCTCCCGCCAGCCTTCCCGAAAAAGGACCAAGCCGACTGAAAGCAAAAAGCTCTTCAATCCGATGTGCCCGGGATTTTTTTGGTACGCCGAAAAGGTCAGCGTAGAAAAGCAGATTTTCAATAACAGTGAGATCCTGATAGAGTCCGAATCGTTGAGGCATGTAAGCCAGATGTTCTTTGACCTTGTCTGGATCTTTCCGGACAGATATTCCGTCAATGAACGCATTGCCTGAGGTCGGATCCAAAATTCCGGCAAGCATTCTAATGGTAGTGGTTTTTCCGGCGCCGTCAGGGCCAACCAAACCGAAGAGTTCCCCTTTTTCAACCCTGAGGTTTAAGTTCCTGACAGCCTTGACCCGGCCAAAATCTTTACAAAGAGACTCTATCAGGATAGTTGGCGCAGCGGTTTCTTGTCCTTGAGTTTCTGGCACGGCTCGTTACTTGACCGGTCTTGGTAGGTTGTCGTCGACCAGAATGTAACCCTCAGCGGGCATACCAATTTTCAGTTCCTGGTCCTTGTTCGGAATAGTAATCTTGACCCGGTAAACCTGTTTGACGCGTTCTTCTTTGGTTTGAACATTTTTGGGCGTAAACTCCGCTCTTGAGGAGATAAAGGTTACGAAGCCTTCATATAGCTTGCCAGGAAAAGAATCCGTGGTTATTTGAGCTTTTTGGCCCAATTTAACCAGCCCGAGGTCCCTCTCACCAATATAACCCTTCAGCCAGACCTCATCTATCTCCGCGACCGTGGCCACCGTAGCGCCAGGTAGAACAACTTCTCCCACTTCGTTGGCTTTAACCAATACCGCCCCAGGTCCGTACGATCTGAGAGTCGAATGCTCTATATCAAGTTCTATACGCTTCAAGTCATACTTGGCTCGTTCCAGCCTTCCTCTTGCGGCGACAATTTCTTGCTCCCTTGGGCCCTTTTCCAATTCAGCCAACCTCTGGAGAGCATTGTTGTAATCCTCCTGGGCCACTTTTAAGGCTGTTTCCTTTGAATCAAAGGTTGAAGACGATATTGCGCCCTGTTTGTGAAGCGGGTAATAACGCTCGTATTCATCTTTGGCGTTTTGGAGTCGACTCTGAGCCGCTTTGGCCACAGCTCGAGCGCTTTCTATGTCTTCCATCCTCGAGCCTTCCTCGAGTTGATCCAGAACTGCTTGCAAAGCCCTAATTTCTCCATTTGCCGAACCTAGCATGGCTTCAAGAGTGTCAGTGTCCAGAGTCGCTATGATCTGATTATTTTCGATTCGGTCTCCTTCTTGAATTGGCAGGGTTTTTATCTGCCCTGCAAGTCGAAAGGACAGGTCTACCTCTGTGGCTTCAATATTTCCGCTTACGAAAACCGTTCCGGGCTGAGGGCCTTGGTTCTTTAGATGATGGATTACATAGGTTGATACTGCTCCAATGATGGATAAAATTGCGGCTAATATCCCAATTTTCTTTATCATCACGCCATCTCTTGTCCGTTGTAATGGTTAATTACTTCAAATTATTGACAATAGCAGTTATGCGCTCTTCTTACAAGATCATGATGAAAATCATGTAAAACAAAAAAATCACTTAAGTAACAGCCTGGTTAAACGAAAAAGGGTTTAAGTGAAAATAAATTTATCTAATTTCGCGAAAAAATAAATACATACCCCATTAATTAAACTATTATTTTATATTTTAAGTATTATTATTTCAAAAGATTGGTATT
>JAZDKD010000689.1:0-9538 GCA_043803345.1 Pseudomonadota bacterium | reverse complement strand
GCTCGGAATAAACCAGGACATTCAGCCCGTCATCGCGGCCGAAACCCAACAGAAAAAAACCGTGACCAACGCTACCGGTGACGACACCCGGACCGGAAGCTCCAGTATCCTTCCAGGTTATTGGTAGTGATCGCGCGAATCATTTGCATAGGTTATTCAGTTTTTATCGCTGTGACTATTTTAGCTTTGTTGACTTGCGCCGGTTGCAATGATCAAAAATCTTCCAACAACTCGAGTTTAAAACACGGGGGCGTGGATTCAGGCAGAGTTCCCTCAGGGAATTATTCAGATCCAGACAGGTCTGCGGCAAAGCCGCCCCATACCAGTGGAGCCTTTCAAAAACCCCTCGCTGATCGAACACAGGGCATGGCTAAGATTGAAACTGACGGGGAACCTCTTTTAAGATATGTGGAACCTGTGCCTGGGCTTAAGGCCCGGAGTGAGTTTCTGTTTCTAAACTCGAACCACATGTCCGACGCCGTGGTTGTTGTCACCTTGCCATTAGACTACCAAAAACACCCGGACAAGAAATATCCACTTGTTATAGCTTTTGGAGGCGCGGGGGAATGCGCCAGACCGCCTCGCGAAGGCGCTCTTGCATGGGCGCAATACTACAGAATGGATGAAGCCATAAAAGCTTTGACATCTAATCATCTTGAGTCAGTTGATTTTAGAGGGCTGGTGACCCCCGAACAACTGACCTATTTCAACAACAGGTTGAAAAAAGAACCATATTCAGGGGTAATCGTGGCCTGCCCATATTCTCCGCTGATCAGCAACCCGAGAGAATTTGAAGACCCAAAATACGAACATTTTATTATGGATGAACTTGTACCTCTGCTAAAACGTAGATTCAGAGTAGAGGAAGGGCGAGTAGGCGTTGACGGTGTTTCGATGGGAGGAGCGAGATCCATGTTTTTTGGTCTCAAATATCCCATGACGTTTTTTTCAATCGGATCGTCGCAAGGGGCATTTGGACCATTTATGGACACGTATAGCGACCTTATTCGAACAAACAGGGAGATCCTGAAAAAACGTCCGATTCAACTGGTAACAAGTGACGGTGACGGGATGGCGCCTTCCGTCAAAAAGATGAGCGCATTACTCAATTCGGAAGGTATTCCCCACACTTACTTGAACCTCACGGGCCCTCACGATTATATATTCAATCAGGGTCCAGGCTCAATATCGTTGCTGATGTTCCATAACACGGCCAAGCCGAGACAATCCACCGGCCCTGTAAAGTGAGGGGAGCGCAAAGCGATGACGCTGAGAAAAGCCGACACACTTCTGATGGGCGCTTTGGAGCGCAAAATGTTCACTGCCGCGGCGCTTATAGTGTCATCTCGAGACGAGACTATTCATTCCGGCTACTACGGGACTCTTGGCGCAGATCCGCTGCCCTCTGCGCATGCTGCTACATTGTTTGACCTCGCCTCTCTCACGAAGATAATCGCCACTACCCCCTCATGGTTTCTGCTGAGCGCCAAAGAACCTGAAATTCTTGATGATCGACTGATCAGATGGTTTCCGGAAATCCCCGCGGACAAATCGGGTCTTACGCCCCGTATGCTCCTTGCTCATTCGTCGGGCCTGCCCGCATGGAAACCCTACTATCTGATGAGCAAGGGAGAATCCCCGTGTGAGTTTATAAAAAATAAAATCTTCTCTGAACGCCTGATTTATCAACCCGGCCATGGTTTCCTGTACTCGGACCTTGGATTTATCCTGCTTTGCCTGATAATTGAATCTGAGTCAGGGAAGCCGTTTGATATGTTTGTCAAGACTTCGGTCTTCGAAGCGCTTGGCCTGCAAAATGAACTTATGTTCACTCCCTTCGATTTTGCCGACAGAATAGCGCTTACCCGCCCTGGAGAAAAACCCGGCCTGGTAAATGATCTTAACGCCCGTTCACTGGGGGGAGTTTCCGGACACGCCGGGCTATTCGGCACAGCCAGAGGCGTTACAGAAATGGCTCGCCAGGTTCTGACAAGCTTAAAATCTCAGGATGCTTTCTTTGACAGTCGCACAGTGTCAAACTTCTGCATGCCGGCGAGGTTTGATCCAGCTTCCTCCAGAGGTCTTGGATTCGACACGAACATTGAGGCTCCTTCCTCTTGCGGGAACCTGTTCAGTCCTTCAAGCCTCGGTCATACTGGATTTACAGGCACATCGCTCTGGATAGATCCCGAAAGGGACCTGATAGTGACTCTGCTTACAAATCGTGTTTACATGGGGGAATCCGACTTCAGAATCAAGGATTTCAGGCCTCTGATACATAGCGCGGTCGTCGAAGAAGCCTAGTTTAATATACCATCACATACCATATTATTGGGGCCACTATAATCCGATAGTAGGCGAAAGGAGCTAGACTCCACCTTTGAACCATTGCGATGAAAGACTTAATGGCGATGGCCGCTACTATGAAGGAAACCACAAAACCGATGGCAAAAAACGGTACATCCGAAAACTCAAGGATGTTCCAACTCTTGAGAAGATCATAGCCTGTAGCCGCGATCATGATTGGGACAGCGGCAAGGAATGAGTACTCTGTGGCTGTTTTTCTATCTAGCCCTGAAAGGAGACCTCCGACTATTGTGGAAGCGGATCTGGACATTCCGGGCCACAGGGAGAAACACTGGAAACATCCTATAATGAAAGCCTGACTGTAAGTGAGTTCGTCCAGACTGGCGGTTCGAGCGGCTGGCTTGAATTTTTCAACCACTAGTATGGCTATTCCACCGACACCAAGCGCAAGCGCCACTGTCATGGGCCCGAAAAGATAGGCCCGGATTGCGTGACGGGCAAGATAACCCGCTACCATGGCGGGAATGCTTGTGAGAATTAAAAATAATATTCCTCGATATCCCTTGAATCCGTTGGTCCGATCCAGGCTGAAGCCCCCGCCTGGTATCAGGCCGACAAACCTCTGCCAATATAGAACCAAAACAGCAAGTATGGCCCCTAGCTGTATAAATACCTCAAAGGAAGCCGCCTTCTCGCCGGTGAAGTTGAGGAGGTCTCCGGCGATGATCAAATGACCTGTGGATGAAACAGGTAGGAATTCTGTTAAACCTTCCACTATCCCCAGGATGACGGCGATCAGGTATTCGTGGGGCAATTCGAGGCCTCCTCGCGCTTGATACTGATTTTTTATGATTTAGTTCAGCTCATCATGCCATTTCGAGGATTCTCACGACGAGAATTCCTATCGAGCAACGAGAGAGATTCCCCCTGCCGGTCGAGATGACAGTGGCGGGTTTAGTCTCTCACAAACAGGGCAAATCGAAGATAATCATTTATTTGGCGCTTAACAATTCGATGTCGAAGATCAATGTCGCGTTGGGTGGAATGACGCCACCGGCTCCGGATGCGCCGTATCCAAGCGCAGGTGGTATCGTGATCTTTGCCTGGCTTCCAATTGGCAGGAGCGCCACTCCCTCGCCCCAGCCTCGTATAACCTGACCGGCCCCAAGATTGAAGGTAAAAGGCTTCCCTCGATCCCTTGAACTATCGAATTTTTTACCGCTTGCGAGCGTTCCAGTGTAATGTACCGTTACATCCTGGCCTGATTTGGGTTTAGGGCCAACACCCTGTTTGAGAATTTCTACTGTGAGACCGGACGGTGTAGTGAACGATTCCGCCGCATCCACTGTTGTAACAATGAGGAAGGGTAATATAGCCGAGCAAATAATCAGACACGCCAATATTTTGTTTTCCAAGACAAGTCTCCTTTTCGTTATAATGGTAAACTAGGCGTATGTTTTATCAGTTGGGAGTTTCTGTGTCCAGACATGAAAATTAATCAAGGTTCCAATAACAAAATTATTCTGGCTTCCGCATCGCCGAGGCGTAAAGAACTGCTCGAGGCCATAGGTATTGAATTTGTGGTAAGACCTTCACAGGTAGAGGAATTCATGTATCCAGAGGAAAGTCCCGAGCGTCAGGTTCAGCGACTTGCCGCTGAAAAGGCTGCGGACATTGCGAAAAAATATGCCGGATCCTGGGTCCTCGGAGCGGACACCATAGTGGTAATTGACGGCCGTATTCTGGGAAAACCGTCTGACAGGGCTGAGGCGGAGTCTATGCTGTCAACCCTGTCAGGAAGGACTCACAATGTCTTCACTGGATACTCGATAATGAATCTGAGTTTCCCGGGGTCGAACATTGTCGGGTTTTCCCGGAGCGAGGTAATGATAAGAAAACTCTCTCACGATGAGATTCAAGGCTATGTCGATACCGGTGAACCCATGGACAAAGCCGGCGCATACGCCATTCAGGGCGTGGGAGCGGCTATTGTGGAGAAGGTTTGCGGTTCCTACACCAATGTAGTTGGGCTTCCGTTGTGTGAAGTGGCTCGTGATTTAAAGAAACTGGGAATATTTGATTTCCTGGTGGGATCAGCAAAATGATAAAAGAAAATTTGGAAGTGTTGCGCAAGAGAATTGTGGCCGCCGCCAGGAGAGCCGGCCGGGACACTACGATGGTAAGGATTGTCGCAGCGGCGAAGTCCCAGAGTCGAAGCCTGGCGGAAGAAGCTGTCAGGGCTGGTGTTTCGCTAGTCGGCCATAATTACGTTCAGGAGGCTATAAGAGAAAGACCTTCAGCCGACTGTGGCCCCTTTGAATATCACATGATTGGACATTTACAGAAGAACAAGGCCAAAAAGGCGGCGGAAGTGTTTGACGTGATCCAAACCCTCGATGACTTTGACACTGCCGAGGCCCTGGATCGGGCCGCGGGAGAGATTGGCAAATCTCTGGGGGTGATGGTTCAGGTCAATCTTTCCGGGGAACCTCAAAAATCCGGACTTCCCCGCAATGAAGCCACAGATTTGGCAGAAAACATTAAGTCATTGAAGAATATATGCCTTTTGGGGCTCATGACCATGCCGCCGTTCTTCGACGAACCGGAGGCAGCCCGGCCGTTTTTCCGGGAATTGAGGCAAATGCGAGATGAGTTGATTGCAGCCGGTGTTATGGAACGATCAGCAACTGAACTTTCCATGGGCATGACCGGTGATTTCGAATGCGCCGTAGAGGAAGGGGCGACATTGGTCAGGATAGGGACAGCATTGTTCGGGGCACGAATCTACGCTTGATCAGCGTTGCATTTGGACAGCTAACCTGACGACGCGACATAATGGCTTAAATAATGCTTTTTAGTATATTTTGAGTAATCGGGAAGGCATGAATCGCCACAAGCGTTCTATGATTGCAGCCATATAATCAATAATTTCCTGGAAGTCTGCGTCAGGAATCGGAACAACGCTGCTGATATTGTTCGCTAAACCTGTCGGCGTATTTCATAATCCAGTCGATGACCGCTTCCGTGCCCAGATCCTTGCCCGCTTTTTCGGACTCAATCCATTTATGGCGCTCAATTTCCTGGGCTTGAATTTTGAGATACTCTTCCACATCCATTTTAGCTACTCTTGGGCCTCGGTTGTCAATATATTCAGTTTCATGTAAAATTCCAGATGATATTGTTATTCAAGACGAACCCTTGTGTCAAGGTTATTGTTAAATTCTTATGAGTTTTTGGTTTGTTAAGTACTAGGATGGAGGATCTGATGTCCAATCCGTTGAAGATCATAAACTCTCTGGGGCAATCCATCTGGTATGACAACCTGGGCCGGGAGTTGCTCCGGTCAGGCTCTTTAAAACGACTTATAGAAAACGATGGAATCACCGGCGTAACTTCAAACCCGACCATTCTTCTTAAAGCTGTAAGCGGTCAGAAAATTTATGACGAGGACATTCACAATAAAGTGGATCAGGGCGCAAATGTGTCGGCAATCTATGAACATCTGGCGCTGACCGACATTAGAGAGGCCGCCGACCTCCTTGAGCCTGTATTCAAAAAAACTGAGGGGCTCGATGGGTATGTCAGCCTGGAGGTTCCACCAGAACTTGCTTATGAACGATCAAAGACCGTAGTGGAGGCCCGGAGGCTCTTTGAACTCGCGGACCGGCCCAATCTCATGATCAAGGTTCCCGCCACAACTCAGGGAATTGGCGCTATCACTGAACTCATATCCTTAGGCGTTAATGTCAACGCAACACTGATCTTTTCGCTGGACCAGTATAAGGCGGTGGCTCAAGCCTACCTGGATGGACTGTCACAATGGATTGAACGAGGCGAAGACCCAAAAAAGGTCGCGTCTGTCGCGTCCTTCTTTGTAAGTCGCGTCGACACAGCAGTGGATGAGCGACTCAAGGAATTCTCAGGGCAGGCGAGCCGTTCCTCATGCGCGGATCTAATTGGGAAGATTGCGATAGCAAACGCTACCTTGGCTTACGAACACTACAGGGGAATTCTCGATTCAAAGGGATGGAATACCCTCGAAAAGCATGGGGCGCGAGCTCAGAGAGTCCTGTGGGCAAGCACCAGCGCCAAGGATCCTGAGTATCCCGACACTTATTATGTTGACAATCTCCTGTGGCCGGGAACGGTTAATACTCTCCCTACATCCACTTTGGACGCTTACAGGGATCATGGAGATCCTAGCCTTCGTTCCGCTCCGGACCCAGTCCATGCGAGAAAAATTTTTGAAGCTTTGAATAAGGAAGGTTTGAACATTGACCTGATAATGCAGCGGCTGCTCGAAGCCGGTGTGAGTTCTTTCGCCGACTCATTCAGCGAACTGATGGCTGAAATAGCGGGAAAACGAACCAGATTGCTTAGAGGTTACGGACACCGCTCCGCCTCACTGGGAAAATTGAAAAAAAACGTTGATGAAATATTGCAAAGGCTGGATACCGAGAAAATTACCGAAAAAATATGGGATATGAGGCCCGAACTTTGGACAGGCTCCCCAAACGGTCAAGCGGAAATAGCGCAGCGACTCGGATGGTTACGCGTGGCGGAAGTCATGCAGGGAGAGATTGAAAAACTCCAGGCTTTTACGCAGGAAATTGTAACTGAGGGCTTTACTCACGTGGCTCTGATAGGAATGGGCGGTAGTTCGCTTGCGCCCGAGGTTTTCATGAGATGTTTCGGGTCCGGAGAAGCCCGTCTTAACCTGAAGGTCATTGATACCACGGTACCTGACGCCATTCTGGACATAGAGCGATCCGTGGATCTTGGGAAAACCCTGTTCATTGTAAGTAGCAAATCTGGGGCAACCGTAGAGGTAATGTCCCTTTTCAATTATTTTTATTATCGCATTCGGGAATTGGCAGGAGCCTCCGTCGGTAAACATTTTATCGCCATAACTGACCCGGGTACCAGTCTTGGAAAGCTGGCGGCCGAGAAAAAATTCAGGAAAATTTTCCTGAACCCATCCGACATCGGTGGACGGTTCAGCGCTCTGTCGTATTTCGGGCTTGTTCCAGCCGCCCTTATAGGGGTCAACATTCCATTCCTGCTCGTGCGAGCGATGCAAGCCATGGAAGGCTCAGGAATTGACGCCCCCGCGCTTGAAAGCCCTGCGGCCTGGCTAGGCGCGATAATCGCCGGAGGGGCGATGGCTGGGCAGGACAAGTTGACATTCATCCTATCACCCCCAGTCGAAGCATTTGGATGCTGGCTGGAACAGCTTTTGGCGGAAAGCCTCGGCAAAGACGGAAAGGGAGTAATACCGATTGTCGCTGAATCATTAGGAGTTCCCGGCGTATACCGATCTGACCGCATTTTTGTATACATACGCGTTGACGGGGACTCTACGCATGACAAGACCATTTCAGAACTTGAAAGAGCGGGATTCCCGGTTGTCACCCTCAGAATGCACGGGCCTTACGACATTGGAAGGGAAATATTCCGATGGGAATTCGCCACTGCCGTGGCCGGCGAAATTCTAGGGGTCAATCCGTTTGACCAGCCAAATGTTCAGGAATCAAAGGAAATTACCGCCTCGACATTGAAGACTTACAGCTCCGGAGGCGCAATCCCCACGGGTAATTTCCTTGATGTGGGCGATCGTGATTTTGCCAAAAAGATTCAGGGCTTTGTGTCGCAGGTCAGATCTGGGGATTATGTGGCCCTTTGCGCCTTTATCCGTCCTTCGAAGGGAAACAGGGCGGAACTGGAAAAACTCAGAGTAGCCTTAAGAGATCGGTACAAGGTTGCCGCAACTGTCGGTTTTGGCCCGAGATATCTGCATTCCACCGGTCAAATGCATAAGGGAGGCCCCAATAAAGGTCATTTTATTGTAATTATCTCGAAGGACACTGAAGATTTCCCCGTTTCCAAAGCCAACTACTCGTTCGGTTTCCTGAAAGAAGCTCAGGCTTTGGGGGATGTTGAAGCGCTAAGAAAGCGTGATCGACGAGTTTTCGAGGTTAGGTTGAAGGATGAATCCATGCTGGCAAAGATTCTTGAAGCCTTGAGATAGGTCTTTTACCCACGGCGGGGCCGTGTGTTTCGTTTTGGAGGTGAGATGCCTTACTCTGAATTCAGAACTATAAAAGAATCGGAAATGACGGAATACCAAAAGCGTATTCAGGAAATGGACAATGCAATACTTTGCATTGCCGAAGCGGAAAAAATGATAAGAGAAATTGGGGCTGACCTGGTCGTTGATATGGATATTCCCAAGAAACCTTCATTCAATGTGTTCAGGTCTAGGACTTTCCTGATGTGCTTCAGACGGCAAATTGTCTGATGAGAACCTGACAAAAGTTCCAGAAAGAAGCCCGTGTCAAGCCCGATCATCGGCACGCTCGCCATCAAGAGATTCCAAAGCGTCTTGAGAGACTGCGTCAGGACCAATCAGCGCATACATGCGCAGTGCATTAGCCTGTTTTCTTTTTTCTTTCAGGAACGCAGTGAGGGCTCTGGCGGTCATCGCAGAGATAGAGAGACCTTCGTTCAGAGCGGCCATTTTCAAGGATTCAGCCAAGTTATCAGGGATGTGAACGATGATACGCATTTTAATCCCTCAATCAACATAACATTTATATGAACATAATATATGTTAGCTAAAAATTTAATAGTTGAGTTATAGGGCGTTCTGCAGGGCAGTCGGTTTGTAAACGCCAGGCATAATTCGGTCATCGAGTCCAGTGGATGTTTATCAGGTGCGAAACAGCAGCGAATTCAGGGTCGCCGGTAATTATAATTGCATCATATTTAATGGCGCACGCCACAGCGAAACAGTCTGCGTAAGACAGTGGATATTCGCCCTTAATTTCCGCTGCGTGAAAAACAATTTCATCTGTTGCGGAAAGAACTCTAAACCCCAGTCGATAAACTTGCCCCAGGATTTGTAACTTTTTGTGATTTCCGAATCTGCGCTTCGTCAGATAGATGATTTCTCCCAGATTGACAACACACAGTAACATCTCTAACCCATGCTTGAAGGAATAATTTAAAATATTCTCGACTTCCTGGCTTCCCTGTTCACCCTGAAAAAATGTCAGGATGGCGTGACTGTCGAAAAGGTAGCGCATTTTACGGGACATGTTCCTTTTGACGTTCTACCAGTAGTTCTTCGGAAAGTGACGGCTCGCTGGGCAGGCAGCCCCTGGCTTCGGTCACAGGATCAGCAGATGGTGGGACAAGATAGATGAGTCCGTCATATTCGAAAACATGAATT
>JAZDKD010000688.1:0-2326 GCA_043803345.1 Pseudomonadota bacterium | reverse complement strand
AACCATCGGTTTTTTGTTGAATTGAAACCAGACCAGATAATCAAGAAGGCGAATCGCTTGTACGGTCCAAAACACGATTCGGTTATTGGAATTGCAACTCAGTGCGGATCCAGAGACAGTAATCTGAACTGATCTGTAATCTTTTGTTCTAACAGGAGATCAAGAGATGAAGATTTTGATAAGTGGCGGCAGCGGATTTGTAGGGTCAAACCTTACAAAACTTCTTCTCAAAAAGGGTTACGAGGTTACCGTTATGGCCCGTAACCCTGCAAAAGGGTCAAATTTGCCTCCTCAAGTTAAAACTCTTGCAGCGGACGCTATGAAGGCCGGGCCATGGCAGGATGAAGTGGCGCTTCACGACGCTGTTGTAAATTTAGCCGGAGTATCAGTAAACAAACGCTGGGACGACGACCACAAGAAAATGTTACGTGACAGCCGGGTCTTTACAACGCGTAATGTTGTAAACGCATTATCCGGTGAGAAAAACCTGGCAAAAACTTTAATCAACGCCTCTGGTGTAGGGTTTTACGGATACACAAAAGACGAACAACTTTCAGAAAACGCTCCCCCAGGTAAATCTGATTTTCTGTCGGGACTGGCGCAGGACTGGGAGAACGAAGCCATTAAGGCCAAGGACTATGGAGTCAGATTGGTAATAGCCAGGATTGGCATAGTGCTTGGAAGAGATGGCGGCGCGCTTGCTGAAATGGCTCGCCCCTTCCGCTTCTTCGTTGGCGGTCCTCTCGGAGACGGGAAGCAATGGTTTCCGTGGATTCACGTAAGGGACCTTTGCCGGGCCATTCTGTTTGCGATAGAAAACAACAGTATGTCGGGTCCCATGAATTGTGTCTCGCCCAATCCTGTTAGGAACCTTGAACTTGCACAAGCTATTGGAAAGGCTATGGGCAGGCCATCTTTCTTCACAGCCCCCGCTTTTATGATCAAATTGATTTTAGGGGAGTTTGGTTCGGTAATACTCGAAGGTCAAAGGGCCATTCCTCAAGCGCTCCTCGAAAATGGATTCAAATTCGAATTTATAAATATTGATGATGCTCTGAGGGATATTTTGTGAGAGTTTTGTGGTGGCCCGACTGCAGTCGCCGGAAAGACGATTATTTTGTGAAAATTGACATTGCCATGAATCCCTTACACGGAATCGTTTCTAAAACCAATCATCAATGTTCGGATTCTATCCAGACAATATTCGATTTCTTCGAGGGAAGCTCTATAGTCCCTGCATATAGATAGCTTCCTCACAAATCGGTTTGTGAAGGCGGGGTTTCGCCGAATCGGCTGTGACCAGATCAACCTTACAATCAAAAAGTTTTTCCAGAAAAATTTTCAGGTCCATGTAGTTGTCAAATGTCTTTTTTTCAAACTCAACCAGGAAATCCATATCGCTGGCTTGTTTTTCATCGCCACGGGCATACGACCCAAAGAGTCCCAATTTACGAACTCCAAAGCTCTTTATTGTGTCGCGATTTTCATCTAATTTCTGAAGAATATATTCTTTATTCATATTGCAGGGTCTTTCATATTGGTTGGGCCTCCCGGAGAATCTTTTTTCGAAGCAGCCAATATATGGAATCAGGAGTACAAACGTGGACCTTACGGCCAAATAACTCTTCAAGATCCAGTGTCAACTCAGCCATGTCAAAAAGTGTTCGGGACTCCTCCATTTCAACCAGTAGGTCTATATCGCTATCCGGACCGCTAGCCCCCCGAGGCACTGAGCCAAAAATGCGGATATTCTTGGCCCCACGCAGTTTGGCTATTTGGAGAACATCTTCGCGCTTAATAGCCACAATTTCTTTGATATTAATTGATTCAGGCATCAGTGATATCTCCCATACAAAGAGTGACAAGGCATAGAGACGGCAAGCGCTTCTCAAAGATGAGGTTTATATCATTATCTGTTTGGCCACGAAACCTAGGACCATCACATTTTAGTTTTCGTTTTCCTCATCAGCTTCGTCGTTTTCGTTCGCGATCATTTGCGAGACGAAACTAACGTCTCCGGCGACTACCGGAGTTTCTTCCTCCTTAGGTAACTCAATATCTTTAAAAAAAGCGAGACGCGACTTTTGGAGGAATTCGGCTTCTGACCTGGTAAACTGACCTTTGTCTTTTGTCCACGGGATTGCGTTAACAAAGGCCTGGATGGGGGCTTTGAACGCTGGATCGTTCAACAGTTGGGTTTGTTTAAGGAATACCTCGCAGGCTTTAGCGCCATCCTCTTGATAGACCAGCATAGGAACTCCCTTGAACCCCCCCGTTTGAGATGTCATCCCATTAGGCCGCTTGGGCTCTTGACAGTCCCTGATAA
>JAZDKD010000687.1:0-2297 GCA_043803345.1 Pseudomonadota bacterium | reverse complement strand
AGAGATGAGAAGATAGACGAAGTCTTCCACACCTTTGATCATTCTCTCCCTATCCATGGCTGATAGACCAAGAAGCCGGTTTTCAAAGGGCAGGTTTAATTTTTTGTAATCTCCGCCCTTCCAGCCTTTTTCCTTGGCGGTTGCGACCATTTGGTCCCACATGGCGTTGGATGGGCCCGCGTCAGGAATCTTGATGAAATTCCCGTCACTATCCTGGATTGCGTTACCGTATTCATTTACCTTCAATCCCCAAGACACCATTTGAAGAGCGGTAGCTACGTTTGCTTTCGTAGTGTGAGTTTTCTGGACTATTGAACGCAGACGATCAAAATTATTGCCCGAAGTTCCGTGTTGCGCGCCAGAAACGTGATACGGCTCAAGCGCTTTATGGATGTTGGCGGTTAGATCCACCTGAATACCAGCGTCTGAAGCTTCTAGACCATGCGTTGTTCCATTGTTGAGAGCAATCCAGTCTGGGAAAAGGTCGTTGGCGTTGAGTCCCTTCATTAGGAACAGCGCTTCTTCCACCGTTGACAATCCTGCTTTCCCCTTGATTTCTCCGACTTCAGTCTCATAACCCGCCCAGCGGGGTAAGAACTTTGAGAGTTCGAGGTTTGCCAGCAAGTTGTCAGCGTCAGGTAAATGAGACGCGTCAATGGCTATTGACGTTACTCCAGCGTCAAGCATACTTGGGATCTCGGTCTTACCGACAATCAGGTCTTTCTCGCTCTTAATACCGTAATGATCGGCGTGTATCGCCACAGGAACTGTTATCCCCAGTTCATTGCATATCGAATCTACAAGTCTGGCCATGTTCCAAAGGCTCACTGCGCAATAGGCGTTGGAGCCTCCTTCTGATTTGGCTATCTCTATGATTATTGCGGCGTTAGCTCTTTGCGCTGCCCTGAGCGCGCCATAAGCGACGAAGGAATTCCTTACGCTGGCGGCTATTGCCATAGCCTTGCCCTTTTTTATCATTGCCCGGTCTACTACTTTTCCACTGACGAGCAAGGCCTTGGAATTGGGAAACAGTTTTACTACATTAGGTGGGCGGCCCACATTTAAAGCTTTTTCGTAATCCGCAGAGGAAACTCCGTGAGATGACATGACACCCTCCATTATTTTTGATTTGTACCTGGTGATCGTATCTTTTTCGACCCGGCGCTATGTTTGGGTTACCGACTGATTACGATGCGCCCGGCTCAGCGCAATCATTATAATATTAAATCTGAGCTTAAACCAACGGGTTTTTGGGGTATTGACCGGTATTAGATATTTCTTAATAATGTTTGGACCTTGAAGATCTCTGCGCCTCTGTGACTTTACCAACATTGCGGTCCCACTGGAGTTCAGCGGGAGGATAACCAACAGCGCTTAAAATCTTCAGATCATATTCGGTTGAATTCTTACGTTGTGGAGCATCCGAAATGTCTAATCTGACCGCTCCAAAATGAAGGGGCTTAAAAGCGCTCGCATCTCCTAAAGTGTAGTTCTTTCCGGCAAACTCGAGGTTCAGCGATTTTATCCACCATAACGTCCCATTGTGAAGTTCGACTTTTAGATATGGGCGACCGTTGTCTTCCCTGAATCTCAAATAACCTGTCGCAAATACTCTATTAAGGTCTTCCTTTGCGAGAGCCTCGTATGGTTGAGCCACCAAAGAATCACGTAATAAAAAGCCAACAACCAGCATCGCGGAAACAAAAACTCCCGCAATTACTATTGCGACGATATAAATTTCGTTACGTTTTAGAGCTTTAAACAAGCTTCGATTCATTCAAGATCTTCCTGTGACTTGACTACCGTACTTATTTTACCCGTTTCGGAATCATATTTGTGAATTATTTTGGCTCCCTTGTAATAGGCTATTCCAGAAAATGCCCTTTTTTCAAACCCTTTTGTAGAGATATTTAACTCAACTCCAGCTGGAGCCACGACTTGAGTCTTTGTTCCATTTGGCGCCGTTAGAACAGCGTTCGGACCGTTCCCCGAGATTTTTGCGTCGAAATATCTATGTTCGTGAGCAAAGAAATCTTCTTGCGCTTTTGCCGCCAACATTAATGTCTTGGCAGCTAGTTCACTCATTCGTCTTTCTCTGTAGGAGTCGATCTCCAGAAAGTAAATAACAGCCAGCGCAGTTATGATTAGAATGACTGTGGTCATTTCCAGGAGTGTGAAGCCTGTGTTGCTTCTAAAGATTTTCATATCCTTCTTTCGCTCCTCTTTGGCCTGATCTCATCGAATATACGCCTGCGAACAAGTCTATAGATATTCAGGCTTAAGAGCAGGTTATTCCA
>JAZDKD010000686.1:0-3185 GCA_043803345.1 Pseudomonadota bacterium | reverse complement strand
GTTGTAAGGCCCTCAAGTGCTCGGAAATCCTCTGTGCTTGCAGTTTGTAATAGAAACCGTAAAACGAAACCATTCAAACCTAGCCCGTGGGGATCTTGGACTGTGGACAACATAGCCGGCGGGTATGCTACTTTAGGCATTTTAGATCGGATGTCGTCCTCCAAAACATTGCAAAAGCGATCTCCGGGCTGGAAAAAGTCAGGAAAACGGCTCCTAATCCGCAAGCTGAATAAAATGGCGCAAAGGCAATACTTAGCTACAATATTATCCACCCTTGTGCTATTGACGAATATATGAATCATCTCAAGTACATCTGTGATTTTCTCAGGGGAAACATTTACAGTGTCAGCGTGGTAGCACAAACAACGAAAGAAAGACCACCAATAATGCTGTGTAAAGGATGAGTCTGGGTAAGCGGGATATCCATTATCTGAGTGATCGATCATGAAATCGAGAAAAAGCTCAAAATCGTCCCTCGTTGAAAAAACACGGCCAGGCCCAATAACCCAGTTCCAAGATGGCCGCTTTTTCCCATATCCCGTGTGTTCTTTAAAATCTGGTGAGTCTTGAGCGAATTTGCCACGGAGCTCTTTCTTGTATGAGTCCGGTGCATAGATGAACATGTAATTCAGGAATTTAACACGGTCCTGTGTTTTAACCCCGTCATTTATGAGCTGACTGAGACTTTGGGTTAAGTTTTCATCAATTGGTAGTTTCAGCGACCCAAACATTCCTCTAGTCGGTTCATCATTCCAGCCCATTGGCCGCCCACGCCCTTGATGCCAAGGTGGTTTTAGGCCCCACGGCTCCATGAGTTTCCAGAAAGGTACGCTATGGCCGAGATATTGTATTTTGTCATACAATGATCTCTTAGCTTCGCTAAGAAATGCTTTCAAAATGTTCATATACTCTGAATCATTATCGTCGAAAAGCCTACCGCGAACAGGGTATACCTCTGGGGCATATACGATGGGATTTTCTATTTCTGTCATTGATTTCCAATCGAGTTTTACTCGTCGGACCTCGCCAAAAATATCTTCGTGTCCTTCGGCGCCCTCGATTGTGACCTGAGCATGGCCATGAGCAGGCTGCATTTCTGCTCGAATCAGGACAGGTGTGTTGTCATTTGGTTTTTTGGGGAGAGCCGTAACCAACTTTCGACACTTGCCCTCATCACTCCGCCTAAGCACAGCCGTGAAGTTGTCTATCCCCTGCTGGACGGCGAATCGTGTGAGTGGCTCCTGTCGCCGCCACACGTGACCCCCCTCTATGACACTGGGTTTGACAAGGTGGAAGAAGGCGTACGTCCCCAATTCTCGGACGTCGCTCAGGATGTAAAGCCCAGGCAACGTGTCCAAGTAAGTTGGGACCCCGTCGATGGGTCTTGAAGCGTACAGACAAGCACCTCGAGATACTGCGTTTTCAGATAAAACGAATTCCTTGTCCTGGTGTTGTTCAACATGCGCAAGTCTGAAAGGCCAGCCATGCCACAAGACCGCTGACATATGTCTAATATCGTGCTTCTCAAAAACGATCCGCTTTACCTCGTTGATAAAATTACGATTCACAAAACGCTTTACACTGTCCTGGGCCTTAGACTCCTCTAGCCCAACCCTTTCAAACTGGCCATTGTTGCGACACCAAACTTCTCCATAGGGCTGATTCTCAGTAAATGCAATGAACTCTCGGGCGAAAGGACCAGCGCAGAGTTGATTCGCAATAATATGATCACCCTCTGCAATATCCGATGCTATTTGACGTCTTATGGTGTATATGTCATAGCTCACTCCCAGATTGTCTTCGTCCCTCGGAGCCCTCCGCAAAGGGACTAGGGCCCCTTTGTGTTCCTTTAACTCCAGAACTGTTGCCTCGGGTGTTCGGGATTCGAAATCTACAACTAGAAGATGGTCCCCTTCCCCAAAAATATCGTTGCCGAAACCATCAATAAACGAAAGCGCCAAGGCTACGGGCCGCCACAACAACTCCACGTTCGCGATTCCAGCGCTTGCAAGGGAAGACAAAAGGAATTCCTGGCGGCTCTCTGGAAGAAAATTGTCAATGGCAATCACAGTTTTTGCTGATGTGCTCTCAGGGAGATTCTGTACTAATCCTTCAGAGACCATATTTACCATCAGGGCTTGACCGGTAGTACCACTGTCGTAGGACCACGTGAAAAAACTGTCTTCCTGATCAATGAATCTCAACCATGCCTCTCCCAGTGCCAAAACTTTCTCGGGTTGGGAAGAACGGACAGCCCTTGGGCGATTCCATACGAACGATTCTCTGGCAAGACGAGGAGGTAAACCAATTACTGCCAATTTTGCCCCCTGGATGTCTTGAGCTTCCACAAGACCTTGGTATCTAATTGCGTCCCCGCTAATGTCTACACCAAGATGCATGTCACTTCACCCCAACGAGCTCTTTCAGCGGAGTAAACCGGTGTTCACCCAACATGGACCACGAACTGGGATCAGGTGGTAGAGCAGATTGCCAACAGTAAAGCCGTTGATGTCTTATTTGATGCCCTTCAAAGGAGGACTTTTGCGACTTATGTCCGTGCACAACCCAGGCACCTACACATTTAAGATCAGAAAATCTATTAAATTTTTCAATGCTCATAAGGACATCTTCGGCAATTCCACTTAAACTGCGGTCAAATTTCCCCTGCTCTATATTTGTTGGTGCTAAGTGAGCATAAATTGGTAATACCTTCCTACCATTATTCGTGAGCCATATTAAGACGTAATCAGCATTTAACAAAGACAGCCACTCAGTATCCAACCATTGAGTTCCGCAAGAATCCCTATCCAGAAGATATAGCGTTCCTTCCTCACCACTGCGTTTTCCTAAAATAAACGGGCCAGGCATAACATCTTTCAAGAACCATTTCCCAAAAAAGTGATGTGGCGCGGCTTGTACAATCTTTTCTCCAGCTTCCATAAAAATAGGAAGCGATGGTTTGTCAGCTAAAACTAAAAGAGTATCAGCGAGATACACACCGACGTATTCAGACCATAATCGACGCGCCCACCGCCAGATCGCATCCCTAAGCTCTTCATTTCGAACGAGCTGAGAGTAAGCTTGCCAGACCTTCGCATAATGGACGTTCTTCATTAGGGTATAATTGGGATGACGACACGGTTTTCCCAACCGACCTATGCCCCGGAAAGATGCCTTTAGTGGCA
>JAZDKD010000685.1:0-3769 GCA_043803345.1 Pseudomonadota bacterium | reverse complement strand
GGTGACGTATACAACAGGGGAATGTTTTCAAGCTCAGCGATGCTATTCTGTGTCTGTTTTGGAGTGTTCTTTGTAGGACTTGTAAAACTTTGTTCGATTTCCTGGTTGAAGTCCTCACTTTCGATCTTTGCGCTAATCAATGGCGATTCTTCCACCGGAAGTCGATTGAGAACAGATTCGAGCCATTCTGGCACAGGCGTATAGTCGAAAAGAGCTTTTTCAAGATCGGCGTTGGAGGCCTGAATCTTTGTTTCGCTCCCCGTTTCCTCGGCTGATTGCTGATTATTGGCAAGAACTGAACCGGTGATAAAAACACAAATTATTAAAAAAATTAGAAACTTTGTAAAAATACTGACGCGCGTACCCACTATTTTCACTCCCAATGGATAAATTAAACTACGAACACTTGATGATTTACAATTAAGCAATTACAAATCCAATCATACCAAATAACTCTAAAAAACTCAATTCCAAGATCCTGGCTACACCGTCAATGTCATAATTAACGCAGGGCCGGTTGTTCAAGTTAGTCATTATTTTGAACATCAATTAATGTAACTGGCCATTTTGGAATTAGGATTTACAGTCATTCATCGATCAGAACTCGTTGTCATCAAACAGATTGCAGCATATGACTAAATTTCCGGCTGTCAAGAAATTTTAGACTTTTTACACCCAAAAGATGTGACTCCTCGACAAACCTGACAGTGTTGATGAGTCTCGATATTGAAAATAAAGGCCCATCGTGTTACAGGGTTCGCGGAGCGGTATGAAAATATGAATTTCATGGATTTGTCTCAAGTTATAAAAATTATAAATCCTCTGCGTCTCCGAGGTCCAGCTCATGGCCCAGTTTGTGGAGTTTCAATCGACACCAGGAAACCAATTGGCGACAATCACATTTATTGGGCGCTCAAAGGTCCACACTTTAATGGAGGTGATTTCGCTCTGGACGCCATAAAGGCTGGAGCCAAGGTAGTCGTTGCTGATCGGCCGGATCTTTTCTACAAAGAATTACCTCACGAGGTGACGGTTCTAGAAACTCATGACACATTGGGCGCACTCCAGAAACTTGCCTCTTACTATAGAAACCAATTCGATATTCCCATCCTTGGGATTACGGGCAGTAACGGGAAAACCCTAGTTAAAGAGATGTTGGCGGCCATACTATGCCTGGATAGAAAGACGTACAGATCGCCACTTTCGTACAATACACAAATAGGGGCCGCTCTGGCGCTTTTGGGAATCAGACGAGAACATGAAATTGCAATCATTGAGGCGGGCATTAGTTTGCCGGGAGAAATGGACAGGCTCGAACGCATGATCAGACCGGATCATGGAATTCTTACTGTTATCACCAAGGCGCATATCGGTGGACTTCGAAGTCTGGAAAACACCCTTGCACAGAAGGCGCGGCTATTCAAAAATTTTAGCGCCGATTCCTTCTTGGTCCTTAACGCTGATGATTATTTAAGCATGGGTTACGCTGCATCTGCTAAAGGTAATATCGTAACTTTTGGTTTTTCTGATAATGCTGATGTACGAGCGATCGATGCCAGGGGCCTACCTGACCGGGGTCACCGGTTTATAATGAAGATCTTTCGTGAAGAGATGGAAATATTCTTACCTGTGCCGGGGCGCTTCAACATTGTGAATGCGCTGGCGGCTGCGGCAGCAGCCAAAATGCTTGGCGCTCCATTAAATAATATAAAGAGAGGCCTGGAAGAATTTCGCCCATCGCCGATGAGGTTGGAAATCCACACTACGGTAACAGGCGTAACTTTAATCAACGACACTTATAATTCAGATCCAGCCTCGGTTAAAGGGGCTATAGACACTTTGACAAAAGTGGGAGAAGGCAGACGAAAAATAGCTATATTGAGTGAAATGTTAGATTTGGGACTCCATAGTAGTGAAGAACATTTGGCCGTCGGCAAAGATGTGGCGAAAGCGGGCATAGATCATCTTATAACAGTGGGTGAGAACGCTCAATTAATAGGAGCCGCAGCTTTGAAGGAGGGAATGAAACAGCGAAATATAGCCCATGCGCGAACGTACAGCGAAGCGGCAAAGGAACTCGAGAAAGTAATGAATCGTGGTGATGTAGTCCTTTTCAAAGGTTCCCGTTGGTTTCGCCTGGAACGTCTTGCGAGGGAGTTGGTTGGTTCAATAGGTCCCACTAGGTTGTTGGTCAATCTGGACGCAATTGCGTCCAATATAAAAAAAATAAGGACCATTGTAGGGGAGTCAGTTGAAATAATGTCGGTTGTCAAAGGATTCGGTTACGGAAATGATTCTATCAGAACATCAAAGGTGGCTCTCGAGAATGGAGCTACATATCTGGCAGTCGCTTTCCCTGACGAGGGAGCGACACTTCGAGAAAATAGGGTTGACGCTCCAATTCTTGTTTTCAATGTATTTCCAGAGGAGGCGGATAAAATTCTAAGATACAGACTCAGTTCCGTTATTCCTTCCATTGAACTGGCCGAGGCCCTTAACTTCGCTGCCCAAGGACGTCAGAGAATCCCTGTTCATCTCAAAATTGACACTGGCATGGGACGGTCCGGGGTTTGGCACCAAGAGGCTTTATCTTTTGTAAACAGGGTTTTTGAACTGGAAAATCTTTACGTGGAAGGTATAATGACCCACTTTTCCAGCGCCGACGATCCTGAATCGGATTATTACACAAATGTTCAGATCAATGCGTTCAATGAGGTCTTGGCCGCAGCGGCCGAGCTAGGTTATGGTTTTAAATATGTTCACGCCGCGAATACCTCAGCCATCGTAAGGTTTCCACAAACGCATTACAACATGGTCAGACCGGGACTGGCCATCTATGGAATGTATCCCTCCGAGCCAGTGAGGCAGCGAATTGATTTGGACCAGGTGATAACCTTTTCAACCAAAATAGCTCAGATCAAATGTCATCCGGTAGGTCGGTGCATATCTTACAATCGACGTTTTGTAACTTGTAGGGATTCTAGAATCGCAACTCTTCTCGTTGGATACAACGATGGGTATCCCAGATTTCAATCCAACAAGGGAGAGGCATTGGTTCGAGGGCAAAGGGCGCCGGTGGTGGGGACTGTCTGTATGGACACACTTATGATAGACGTGTCAGACATTCCTGAAGCTAGTGTTGGAGACGAGGTCGTTCTCATCGGTCGCCAAGGTGATCAAGAAATTTTGCCAGACGAAATTGCCGCTAACGGTCAGACTATAAATTACGAGATAGTTTGCAAAATTTCTCCCAGAGTCACCCGTATTTTTGTGCAAAGCTAGATTCAACCTGAATTTATCATTACAGTTGCCCCAAATTTAAGAATCGTCAGAAAGGTTTATTGATGAGCAGGATACTTTATGGTGTGATGGGAGACGCTCGAGGTCATGTCGCTAGAGCGCTAACTATAGCGCAGGAGATGCCACATCACGAGTTTCTGTTCTTGGGAGGTGGCAAGGTACAAGATATAAGGACAGTTGGTTATAATGTTCATGAAATTCCTATGCTAGCCACTTATTACATGAATAACAAGGTTGATGTGAAGACTACCTTGTGGAACGCCTCACGTGTTCTTTTACATCGGCAAGCTACTAAGAAGGTTATTTCATGTATTGTTAAGGATTTCGATCCGGATATAATACTGACCGACTATGAATATTTCACACCACTGGTGGCCATGAATTTGGGACTCCAATGCGTAAGTATAGACCATCAGCACATTCTTACGCATTGCCATTATCAAGTTCCTCATTCTCAGCGTTTCAGCCG
>JAZDKD010000684.1:0-2303 GCA_043803345.1 Pseudomonadota bacterium | reverse complement strand
AGTGGGATTCAGGGAAAGATTCTGGTTCTTGGCCATCTTTACCGAAACCGGCCTGAAGTCCGTAAGAAATCGCGAACAACAAAGTTCCTGGCCGCAACATGCTATTCCACCCGTCATCTTGGCTTCGTGGCGAACACCTATCTGTCTCATCTCTATACGAACTGGGAACCTGGATACCAGGAATTTCACGAGTTCTCTGAAATCAACTCTTCCTTCGGAAGTAAAATAGAAGACATATTTCGAACAGTCAAAAAAGCACTCCACAGAAACAAGCTTCATGGAAAGCTGGAGTTCATCAATCTTTTCCATGCAGTAAGTATAAGCTTCAGACTCTCTCTGACAGCATCGTTCCCTTTGATCAACATCAACCTTGGCGCCTTTGCGTATGATCCTCCTTAGAGATTCAGCCTGAGCCAAATCTATTTCTCTTTCAAACGGCGGAATTGCTACCTGACCAAGCCCCATTCCCTTTTCCGTTTTTACCACAACCCAATCTCCATAACTAACTTCTACGTTACCGGAGTCAAAGTGGTATATCTTGCAGGCATAGCCAAATCGTATACCCGCAAGCCTCACTCGAACCGAGTCGGTTGTGCCTTTCTCCCCAATCGTTGCTATACCCAACCCCACGTCGTTAGCAGTCGCATCTTCAAGGACATGGCAATGATCGAGCGATGGTTCAAGAGAATCAAGTTCTTCTAAAGATTCCAAAGATTCCGTCGCATCGGCTTCCTCAACTTCGGAGCAATCCACATGCGCTATTGATGTCATTTTCTCCGAATGCGGATCGAGTGGCGCCCCTGATTCCGAAGGTATCTCTGAGGATTCCTGATCTTTCGGACCGGTCTCGGTTCGAATAGCCTTTTTGATATTGTCCGAAGACCGATTACGTTTCCGGGGCTTTCTCCCTGGTCCCTTGCCATATGAACGAGGCATGTATGAATTCTGCTGATTGTCTTTATCGTTAGCCATTTTTCAAGCCCTTGCGCCTTGAGATAACTACTGGGATTTTGCAGTCATTTCCTGACGTATTTTCAGGAACATGACATCGGAAATAAGGTTCCTGTTGATGTTGGTGTCCGAATCGACCAGCGTCATAGAATCAGACATTATGTCGCGAATTGCCAGGAGTTCATCAATAGAGTGATGTTGGGCCGAATACCTCAAAATGTCAATGAGGTCCGTGTTTATGACACTTGACTCTTCAGCTCCAAGTTTCAACTTCATCAGGTCATTTATCCATGTCATGCCCATTTCAATAGCATCAAGAATTTTTCTCTGGTCTACGCTTACCTGGGCCGATAGTTCCAAAAGACCTGAGACGCCAAACTTACTTCCAGAGTTAAAAAAGTCCATTACAGATCTTCTAAGATCAATGGAGTTGTTCGAATGGAGCTCAATGGCGCGACCAAGACTACCGGAGGATAGGCCGGCGGTGGTTTGGGCTTCCTCCAAGCTGAGATTCTTTATTCTCACTAGTTCTTGCGCTATGACCGACCTAGGCAAAGGAGAGAACATAATTTTTCTTAGCCTTGACCTTACCGTGGGCAGCAAACTGGACACCCTTGATGTAACAAGTATGAGCAAGCTATAGGCTGGTGGTTCTTCCAGGGTTTTGAGCAGGGCGTTCTGAGCGGCTCTGTTAATTAAGTGAGCGTCATCGATAATAATTACACGGAATGGAGCTTCGACAGGAGAATATTTTAGGAAACTCTGAAGATATCTCACTCTGTCAATTTTGACGGATCCCTTGATTGGAATTTCAATTCTAACGTCGGGATGGTTCCCCTTCCTGATTCTTTCACATATGTTGCAATGCAAATGATCCGTTATTGAATAGCTGGGGCAATTGAGCATGCAAGCAAACTCAATTGCGACAAGACGTTTTCCGATGCCTTCGGTTCCGGAAAAAAGATAGGATTGCGCAGTATGCCGGTCAGTCGCTGACTTTCTAAGAACGTCAAATACCTTTGTGTGCCCCAGAATATCAGTCATTAAGATACTTCATCGAAGATACGTGTTGAAAGGAGGCGCCAAGCCAGCAGCGCTATACGCCATTTCATGAGACAATTTATATGACGCTCTTTTGCAATTACTTGCTGTTCTAATTAAGGCCGTATATTCGAGAAAAACTGTCCACACCCAATGCAATTCTAGATTATTCCGGTTCCGTGTCTATACTCCCAGCCCAAATCAAACTAGCCCCGTTTTACCGGGATGTATTTGTCGATCGCAAGTATCAAAGGAGACGCCACGAAGATTGACGAATATGTTCCGAAAATGATTCCTATAAGAAGGGCCCA
>JAZDKD010000683.1:0-4274 GCA_043803345.1 Pseudomonadota bacterium | reverse complement strand
ACATTCGCTTTAAAAACAATTGACGTGAGCATCGCTTATGCAGTCTGGATGGCGCTGGGCACTGCCATAATCTCCATTATTGGAATGGTCTGGTTTCATGAGCCGTTATCTCCACTTAAAGTCACAGCGCTATTGATGATTATAACTGGGGTCGCGCTCTTGAACCTTTCGTCAAAGGTCTAAGCCAATTCATTGTCATCATCGCCCCCTGAAGGGGGCGTCTCATTATGAATCAGATTTAGCTGTTCGAGGCGTGAGTCTTCGGCTTCTTGTTCTCGAATGTATTTTTTCACTCCGTCCTCGTCCAGGCCCACTGTTGAAACATAGAAGCCTCTCGCCCAAAAACTTTCGCCCGCGAAATTTCTCTTTCTCGCACTAAAATTTCTTGCAATCGAAATAGCACTCTTACCCTTGATGTATCCTATCACGCTTGATACTGCGAATTTTGGTGGGATACTCAGACACATGTGAACATGATCAGAGCACAGATGTCCTTCCATAATCTTGGATTCCTTTTGCTTCGCCAATTCGTGGAACACCTCGCCTATAGCGGTTCTCGAAAATAATCGCGAAAAGAACGCGACTTTTTGATCGAGATGTGTTTTTCTTAGGGCATGTGTCGTGAACGAAACATGCCGAACCTTGAGAACTGCTCCTTGATGGAGTTAGTGACCGCAGCCAAGGCTTCGCTGGTGCAGCGATCCTACATTCGCCTCATGGCTATCAAAGCCTTGGCAATGGGCCTGACTCATGAGCAGGTAGCGACTTTGTTCGAGGTAAACGAAGACTCGGTTTCCCGTTGGGTGAGGCGTTTTAATGAACGGGGTATAGATGGGCTTACGGAAGGTTATCGGTCTGGCCGGCCCCCCAAAATTAGCGGAGAGCGATCCGACGAATATTCCAAGCTGGTTTTACATCCGGAACAAGTCAACGAGACCCACTGGACAGGACGCAAGTTTCACGGATATCTCACTAGGCATTGTCAGCTGGAGGCTGGCTACAGCACCCTTATGCGGTGGCTTCACGACAAGGATTTTCGACTGAAGGTCCCTCGCCCCTGGCCAGATGGCCAGGATGAAGAAAAGAGAAAGGCCTTCATTGAACTGATCAAGAAGTTTCTTGGCGACCAGGACGTGGATCTTTGGTTTCTTGACGAGTGTGGTGTCGAAGGAGATCCTCGCCCGAGAAAGCGCTTTGCGATGAAAGGAGACAAGATCCTTCAAGCATACGCTGGAGCGCATCTCCGAATGAATGTCACTGGCATGGTTTTACCAAGAAAGGGTGAATTCTATGCGCTCGAATTTAGTCATTCCGATACGGAGATCTTCCAAATCTTCCTGGATCATGCCAATCGAGATATCCAACTCGAGCGCCCCCGCAATCTGCTGATCTTGGACAATGCTTCCTGGCATAAAAGCAAATCACTCGATTGGGGCAACTTTGAGCCGATTTTCTTACCACCTTATTCCCCAGATCTTAACCCCATTGAACGCCTCTGGCTAGTCATGAAGGGCGAATGGTTTTCTGGATTCTACGCCAAAACCAAAGATCAACTTATCGACCGACTCTCCGAGGCTCTCAGGTGGCTAATCAACAGGCATGATGAAAACGTAAAAACCTGCTCCATTCCGACAGAACTTTAGAGAAGCGCTATAGCTTCCTCCGCAGGATAGCAGTTTGGTGACAGGAAAGGATCGTCAGCAGAGTTGATCAATAGGGTCGGGATTGAGACAGTCTTGAGGAACTGTTTGCTTGATGACTGGCTGTAGTAGTCATCAGCGTCCTTGAATCCATGCAAAGGGGCTGTATATCTATCGTCGAATTCCTTGAGAGTTCTTATCTGGTCATAACCGGCTACGCTTACTATATTGGGAGCCAACAGCGACTTTGTCTCCATTTTGGATCGAAGCATTCTGAGAAATCGTTTCAAGTATGGGCTGTTGGAAAACTCCTCAAGACGAATTGAGCAAGCTCTGAGATCGCAAGGAACCGAAATTGTCGCAGCGGCCTTCAATATGGGGGCTACACTATCCCCCTGCTCCCCCAGGTATTTGAGAATTGCGTTGCCACCCAGGCTGAAACCCGCAAGAGCCAATTGAGAATAAGCTCTCAACTCTGACGCATGGCGGATGACGGCTTGGAGATCCTCAGTCTCACCGCTGTGATACATTCGCAGTTGTCGATTGGGCTCTCCGCTGCATCCCCTGAAGTTAAGCGCCAACGCGTCCCATCCACGTCGGTTAAGCGCCTTTACCATTCCCCTCATATAGGGGCGACCGGAATCTCCTTCCAATCCGTGAAGAACAATGCATAAACGTTCCGATCCGATTACAGACCAATCAAGATCAAGAAAATCTCCATCCGCAGTATCGATTCTTTCACGCTTATATGTTACGCCCTCCACTTTCCTGAATAGTGTGGGGACTATCTGGACGTGAGGATTTCGCAATAAAAAAGGGGCCTTGTAACCTGACTCGTATATCAATGGCATTCCCAGCTCCGTATAAAAAAAGCATGGCAAACGGCAAGATGCGCCATCCCGTCTGCACTAACCTGACCACTCAAGCTAACCTTCTGCAAAACCTTGAAGGCAGAGTTGATACCCCAAAGAATACTCTTATTTCTTGCGATTAATCAAATCTCCAAGGGCTGCGAAAGGCTTATATGTCGAAGATGAAGTCTGATCTCCATCCGGGCTTAATTCATCATCGAGATACTTTGCGTGTTCCATATCGTGACAATAAATACATAGTAACTCCCAGTTACTACCGTCAGGCGGGTTGTTGTCATGGTTATGGTCCTTGTGATGGACCGTTAATTCTCGGAGTCTCTTGCCTGAGAATTCCCGACCGCATCTACCGCAGATCCATGGATACATTTTGAGTGCTTTCTCGCGATAGGTAACCTCGCGGAGTTCCTGCTGTCGACGAGCGTCTCCAAGGATTTTGTTCAGCTTACCCTTCTCAAGTTCCGGTTTACTTCTGGCCATGTTCATACTTCCCAGACTCAGTTTGTTGCCGGTCATACATATTAGCGACGCCATAGCTAAAGAAGCGGGCGCTTGGTCGAAATCAAAAACTCCAACTGTTTTAAATTAGTCTCGATGGCGCCTTTTTCGAAAAGAGGCCGACATCCTTTTAATTCAATCATACCAGCGGCCAGCTTCAAAGCAAAGTTGAAGCACGTGCTCTCACCGCAAACTTTGCAGTTCGTTTTTGGAAGCAAACGATAAAGTTCCAATGGTTGAAGATTTTCGTGCGTCCTGGTGTCAGGTTCAATCTCTTGGCGCTTCTCCCAAACGTCGTTGACCATTTTGACAAGATGATCTATGACCTCTTTTGCCTGCTCTCTCGAATCAAGATGGTCTGCGGCTATACGGTCATACCAAAACCCAACCTTATGGTCATCAATTCTCCATGAAAAAACTGGACCATCCGTGTAATAATTTCCATTCTTTAAAGTTCTGTTGAGGTAAGGAAGCACATCTCTTATGTCCACCGGCAGATGCGCTATGGCTTCATACTCAAAAACCTCAGCGCTATGATCCGCTACTTCAATCTTCATATCGTAGGATTCAATGAGCATACTAGATCCTTTTATTCATGTTCGTGTTGGCGTCGAAACGCGGCGAATGCGAACTCGTACAAGTGAGTCTATCCGAAGCCGCACTTCTTAATGTTTAACAACCTAGATGTCTTCCACATTCATCAAGATATGCCTAGTAATAAGAATAATAAGCAATCCATCGTATTTATCAAGAAATGCCACTTATGGAAAGAGAAAATACTTGAGAATAGACCTTTTCCAGCCTCACATAGACATGCTCCATCGGAGAATTCTCGAATATGGGCCTTGACTCTCGGAGACTATTTTGGAAGTTTTTATCGTAGTGTTATTCTGCTAGTCTTCCTACTTGGCGATTTTCCAATTATGGTTTATCAAGATGTTTAGGATTTAGTTGGAGGTGATGAGGTTGGAATATTCACGAACAAAATTCAATTACAACCCGAGATTTCTTGAATTCATTGAACTCTTCTCCAAAATAGGAGAAGATTCTAGGATTTTCCCAAAGAAATGCGGCACTTGTGGGGCTCTGTTCAGAAGCTTTCCAGATTATATACATTCTACGGAACCAGTAGCCCACGGATTTCAGGACTACTCTGACGTTCTGGAAGTTCCTCACACCATGCAATATCGTAATTGCCGGTGTGGAAGTACTCTTGCGATAGTTTTCACCAAAGAAGTTTATCCGATTCTGGACAGATTCTGGGAGA
>JAZDKD010000682.1:0-6002 GCA_043803345.1 Pseudomonadota bacterium | reverse complement strand
TGCTTTGCCTTACAGGCGTCAAGTTAGGCGTTTTCTTCATTATTTGGTTAACGATCATAGGGGCTTTTTTGAACGTTGGGTGCTCGGACAAAGAACAATCCAAGGTTGTAGACTTTTCCAACACGATCATTCTGGAGAGACCGGACACTAAGGAGCAAGGGGATAATCAATTACGAATAGCCATTGGAGCAATGGTTTCTCCGAAAGAGTCACTTTCAACTTATCAGGAATTGTTGGATTATCTGGGCGAGAAACTCGGGAAAAAAATTGTTTTTAAACAACGAAAAACTTACCAGGAGATCAATGAATTATTGGGCACGGGTGAAGTCGACTTAGCATTTGTGTGTTCAGGGCCCTATGTAGTGGGCAAGGATAAGCATGGCCTCCAGTTGTTGGCTGTCCCTGAAGTTAATGGGTCACATTTCTACAACGCTTATCTAATTGTGAACAAGGATAGTCGGTTTAATGCGCTTGAGGACCTTCGGGGGAAAGCCTTCGCATTCACAGACCCGGATTCCAACACCGGAAAGCTTGCTCCATCCTCCTGGCTTAAGGCGATTGGGGAAAAGCCAGAAACCTTTTTTGGTTCTTTTATTTACACATACAGCCATGACAATTCGATACTGGCAGTTTCAAAGGGAGTGGTGGATGGAGCGTCGGTTGACGGTTTGATATGGGAATATTTTAGCAAAACCAATCCGGACATCACCTCCAAGACCAAAGTTATTCTAAAATCCGAGAATTATGGAATGCCCCCTCTCGTAGCCTCCGCTCAGGTCTCAGAATCAACAAAGCAAGCAATCAGGGAGGCGCTTTTCGGGATGCGAGCTGACAAGAAAGGCGCCGAGATACTGGACCGTTTAATGATTGACAGGTTTGTGGTGGCCAAAGACGATTGGTATAATTCAATACGGGCTGTTCTAGAATCCTCAGAGACAAGCATGGAGACAAAGAATGGGTTTTCGAAGCCTCAAGACTAAACTGTTGGTGGCGGCTTCATTGCTCGTTATCAGCTGCGGCTTGGCTCTTTCCTTGCTTGTTTCTCGGCAATATAGCGAAAGTCTGATTGATTCTGCAAAGGTCCAGGCCGAGAATCTGGCGCATGCGTTAGCGATGGAGTCTGCCGACAAGGTCCTCACTCATGATCTAGTAGCCTTACAAAAGTCGCTTGACCATCAGATGAAGAGCAATCGATCATTAGCCTATCTCTTTGTCGTTTGTGATGGGCAGGTTTTGGCTCACACCTTTGACAAGGGTTTCCCTCAACAGCTCTTGGACGCAAATAAGGCTATTTCAGAGGATCAAGGTAATGGACAGACTATTGTTTCAACAAGCGGAGAGAAATTCATCGATATCGCTTGGCCGATTTTCGGGGGTAAAGCAGGTCTATTGAGACTGGGAGTTGCCGAAAAGCATCTCGAGAGACAGGTTCGCGATTTGCGTCTTAAGATGAGCCTGATAACTTTGATTATACTCGTCGGCGCCCTTACCGGCAGCTTATTTTTTGTAAAAAGAATTACCCGACCACTAGGGGAGCTTGCTCGATCTGTTGAGAATATTAATAGAGGCTCGTGGGACGTTAAGGTTAACGCATCAGGGCAGGATGAAGTGGCAATCTTGGCTAAGTCATTCCAAAGCATGGCGTCGCGATTGAAGGAATATACCGAGCGACTGGAAAACCAGAAGCTGGAAATCGAAAGGGTCCACAATCAAACCAGAACTTTCTGTGAGATAGTCAGGGAACTCGGCTCTCTTCCCAATTTGCGCGACTTAGGACAAACCTTGATTTCCAGACTGAGTGAAGTAGTGCTGAATGGCGAAATATCCATACTTTTATTAAATGAAAACAGGGAGTTCATTTTCATTATTTCGGCTGGAGAAGTTATTACATCTCGTGATACGGTGCAGGTAAATCTGGTAATCCGGCTTGTGGACAAGTTGACCGAGCCCAAAATTGAATCCAAACCGTGTTTGCAAGGTTTATCCCTGCCCGATTCGTTCAATCGGCGCAATCGACAATCAATCCTCCCAATCAAGGCTGATGGCCGGGTTTACGGCATTCTAGTCGTTGGCTGTTCACCAACGTGTAAGTGTGACTCCGAAGAAATGAGGATGGCAAGTCTCATTTTGGATCAGGCCGGAGGAGTCATTAGGCGCTCAATTGCCCATGAGGAGGCGATTCTAAACCTTCAGCAAAAACTGGAGGCTTCGTCGGAATTCAGCGGCATAATTGGTAAAGACCTGAAGATGCAGATTGTCTATCGACTTATTGAAGATATCGCCCCCACTGACGCGACGGCTTTGATTCAGGGAGAAAGCGGCACTGGCAAAGAGTTGGTGGCGAAAGCTATCCATGAGCGAAGCGACAGAAGAAACATGCCGTTTGTAGTCATTAACTGCTCGGCTTATCCTGAGACTCTTATAGAAAGTGAATTATTTGGCCACGAAAGGGGCGCTTTCACCGGCGCTTTGAGACAGAAGGCCGGCAGATTCGAACAGGCCGACGGTGGGACGGTCTTCCTGGACGAGATTGGAGAAATTCCGCCTCAGGTCCAAATCAAGCTGCTCAGGGTTTTGCAGACTCGCCGATTTGAACGCTTGGGAGCGGAGCAAACTATTTCAATTAACGTCAGGATCCTGGCCGCTACCAATAAGGATTTGTTGATGGAAGTACAAAGAGGAACATTCCGGGAAGACCTGTTTTACAGGTTGAATGTTATCCCCATCAATATACCGCCACTTAGAGATCGCCGAAACGACATTCCACTGTTGGCGAGATACTTTCTGAAACGTTTTAGCTCCGAACAGGGAAAAAACATTACGGAATTTAGTTCAGAATCCCTTAGAATACTAATGGACTATGCGTGGCCGGGCAATGTTCGGGAACTTGAAAACAGCGTGGAACACGCTGTTGTAAGGTCCAAGGGGCAAGCGATAGAAGCCGGTGATCTTCCTGCCTCACTAAGAACATTTGAACCAACAGCTCAACCTCGCAATGTTCCGAACCTTTCCGAGAATGAGAGGGTTTTCCTTGAAAACGCGCTATCGAGAAATGCTTGGAACAAGAAAAAAACAGCTCGAGAGCTTGGAATAGGCCGAAGCACACTGTATTCGAAGCTGCGCCGATACGGTTTGGACAAACGAACCATCCATTAGTTCATCATTAACTAAATTAGCATAGTGGCTTTAGACAGGGCGTGTAAGTGTACCTGAACACGCTGACGCGTCTCGTTTGTGGACACATATAACATATTGTTCTGACGTAATATTGCCTTTAAATATCATAATGGCGCCCAAAAATGAGACACGGCTAACTTGCTAGTTTATTTTTGCGCTAAACCTTGGCGCTCTCCAGATTTCCCTCCAAGTCGTTCGTAACAAGATCTATTACACAGGCTGCTCAGAAATAGGCTCCAAGGCTTAGTGCGAATCACTGAGCACAGATTTGAACTGGCACAGGTTTTGTATGTCGATTCGCATACTTTTCATGAGGCCTGTTTCCATGGGATCCAAGCTAATTTTTGTCGGTTCTGAAATCTACCTGAGTGATGAGATCAAATCGATCTTGGATGAAGGTGGTTATGAAATTGAGAGTTGTGAGTCAATTGAAGACGCAACGCGGAAATTGGATCGGACTTGGCCAAGTGTCTTACTCATCGATCTTGACGGAAAAGAGATTACGAATCGGCAGATTCGCGATTTTCGACGGAGTCACAAGGGAGTGCAGATCGTAGCATTTTCCAGCCGAACATACCATCCGGAACTTAAAGAATCACTGAGAGAATATGTTTGCGCATGTTTGGCCAAGCCATTGAATGCTGATGAGCTGATTTACTGGCTTAACAGTATAACAGAGGCTAATCCAGACCCTATGATTACCGGATTCAAGGAGAGTAGCTTTAATGTGTAGTTCGATATCTCTGGTTTACCGCTGGAGCTAGATCGGATCATCGCAAAAACAATAAGGAGAGACGGATGAAGAAGGTAAGCGAAATCATGGAACGACGGGAATTTATTCTCGCCGGAGGCCTCGTTGGGGCAGGGGCCGTGGCTGCCGGCGTGGTGATTGTGAAGGATCGTATGGCGACCCCCTCAAAGGATCCTACCGGTGAAAAGACCGTAAGGAATCTTACGACCTTAAAAGACCTTAAACCTCAACACAACGAAGATGACCATATCCGAATGCAACGGGAACTGGCCACGGCCATGTCAAAACCGGTCGAAAGGCGTCGATGGATAATGGTTATCGATCTTCGGAAATGCGTTGGGTGTCAGGCCTGTACGATAGGCTGTGTGGCTGAGAACAAACTTCCTCCCGGAGTTGTCTATAGGCCGGTTATTCAGAGAGAGATTGGGGAATTTCCCAACGTACAGCTTCATTTTCTTCCCAGACCCTGCATGCATTGCGAAAACCCCTCCTGCGTTCCGGTCTGTCCGGTGAAGGCCACATGGAAGCGACCTGACGGTGTGGTTGTAATTGATTATGACAAGTGTATTGGTTGTCGATATTGCCTTAACGCATGTCCTTACGGGGCCAGAACTAGCGATTTTGGTAGATTTTATACTTCAGGCGAGGCGCAAGGGGCTCCGGAAGGCCAGGACAGACCGATATCCGGCTCGCCAGCTCCCTGGGAAGGCTTGCACAGTAACGAATATGGCAAGTCCTGGAATCGAAAAAACCATGGCTCTCCGGTTGGAAACGCTAGAAAGTGCCATTTCTGTTTGCACCGTCTCGAAAACGGTTTACTGCCGATTTGCGTAACAACCTGTATAGGCAGGGCGACATATTTTGGGGATTCGAATGACCCGGACAGCTTGGTGGTTGAATTAGTTACCAAGAACAATGTTCAGACTCTTTTACCACATTGGGACAACAAGCCCAAGTGCTACTACATTGTTTAAGAAAGGGAGGACATTCCATGACGAAGCAAGATTACTCCTCTGACACGATTCAGGGTGGATCAGGGTTAAGCGCTAAATGGACCCCAATTCTGTGGCTCGTTTGGATACTTTTTCTGATCCCAGGAATCGTTGGCGTAGTTCTTAGAATGACGCATGGCCATAACGCTGCCGGATATGGATCGTATGTGCCATGGGGCCTATGGATCGGGGTGTATTTTCTCGGAGTCGGGATATCAGGCGGTTCATTCATTCTTGGGGGCTTGGGCTACCTGTTTGGCGTTGAAGGGTTCTCTAAGCCCTCGGACCTAAGATGCGCGATAGTCCTGAGTCTAGCGGCCCTCTTGCCGGCATTTCTCGGTGTTTGGTTGGACCTTGGGCGTATGGATAGGCTGATGAATATTATCATTCACCCGTCCTTTACAAGTATGATGGCTTTCAACGCCTGGATGTATAACATTTTTATGGGCGTAGCGGTTCTTTGCTGGCTCTTGAGCTTCAAACAAAACAGCACATGGCTGAAACCGCTGCTAACGCTTGGAATGTTTTTTTCCATTGTTTTCCCCAGTCAGAGCGGCGTTTTTTTCGAGGCTGTTCGTACCAATGAATTCTGGAGAAGCCCTCTATTGTCCATGCTGTTTTTCGTTTCGGCGATCACCCTTGGGGCAGGGGCGTTACTATTTGTTCGAGCCGTCATCGCGCCAAAGATACCTTCCGTGGCTGAAAAAGCTCATTTGGATTCGGCGTTCCGAGTGTTACGGGCGACAATATTGTCAGGCCTTGTCGTATATGTGGTCTTTGAGTTTGCCGAATTTTCGATTACTTTTTGGAATCCGGGGGTGTACTCTCCCAACGCTGAATATCTTCTCTTTGGCGGATACTGGGCGGTTTTTTGGATCTTACACATTGGTGTCGGTGTGATAATCCCACTGATTCTTCTGGCTTCAAAAAGCAGGGGCGCATGGGTTTTTGCCTCATTGCTTGCAACCTTAGGATTTGGCGCCGCACGGCTTTGCATCCTAGTGCCCGGGCAGGTAGTAGGACAGATTCCAGGGCTTGCGGAGGCTTTTCAAGATTCAAGGCTTTCATATAGCTACCATATT
>JAZDKD010000681.1:0-5081 GCA_043803345.1 Pseudomonadota bacterium | reverse complement strand
CGAATATCAGGACTACCAAAGATGGCCAAAATTATTTTGTCCCGCAAAGCTGTGTCAGCAGGCAATTGGGACCGAAGCAAATAAACGCCTCTGCTATTCCCGCCGCGAGCAATCACTGCTTTAACCATTATTTGTTGAGGTCGTATTCCAGTGGATTCAGGCGATGGGCTGAAAATTTGTTTCTCGTGTTCCGTCATGATCAAGGCTCCTCTTGGGAAAAAACTGGATGGCCACAATCATAACATACAACGAAGTGGCCTTTCCTGATCCCTCGAGTCAGCGACAAGAAGTATCTCGCGTTTCATTTTTGATTTGGGCGAACGAGATTATGTTGTAGTCCCTGACGGTTCGATAGCGTATTTCGGCAGAGTTACCTCCAAATACAAATATGACAGGTCCCGTGACTCAGAAAACGAAGGATATCCACATCAGAGAGACGTTGAATGGCTTTATGATAAACGAGCCATTTCGATAAATCTGTTGACTGCGCGGGTCTACGACTCCTTGAAAGGCCGGCAAATGGTACTTCCGACCTACCATGACGATGTCGAAGACATACTCAGGAGCAGAAAACATTATTTCACAACACAATCTAATTTCGAGTACAAGGAGGTATATTTGAAACGACTTCAGGATGGCCTGCTAAAAAACGTTTGGCTCGATGTCTTTGCATCTGCATTGTGTGATCTTTACAAGACCTTTTTCCCAGGCCTTCGCAAATTGGACAACACTGGTAAAAAAGACCTATTTGCTGAATTGCCCGGAAATTTGCACATAAGAATGCGGATCAAGCATTTCTATCCTGATCAGGGGGAACTACAGGATGACGTGGTTGATCAACTGGCAGACTCTATGGACCCAGGCGACCATGGGATCATTGTCACATCTGGCGCCATATCAAAATCTGCCATAGAAAAAGCCGACAAGCTCGATGAAAAAGCAGTATCGTTTATTGACGGCTCGGAATTCGTAGATCATCTTTTCGAGAGAATAGACCAACTATCAAAAGACACTTTGGCCACTTTTGGCATCACGCCAGTCATAGGATTCCTATGAACTATGTCAGTTCGAGGCGTTTCTGTTCGTCATCCCGATATAATTCAAACAATATGTCTTTAAGACCAATCTTTCTGAAAAGACCTTGAAACGACGTAAGTTGTTTCGGGAAGTTAGCGTTAACCGACCGGTATCAAGGCTTAATTCAGTCTTGTTTGTAGTCCGTATACTAATCAAGAGTAAAGAAAAAAGGAAGAAGAAGAAAAAGACATATCAACGCATAGCTAAAACATCATTCATTCCGGCGTCTTTAACTAACTCCTCTCAATAAATCTCGCAATTGAACACTGGCGTTGTCTTGTTTATCCACACATGCTAAGTTTACCATCCCAGTAGCAATTGAATCGGTATACTCAACATCAAGAACATGGAAAGAGACGAGCATGGCCATGAGACGAAAAACTTGGGTTTGGGCGCCTCGAAAACAGCCTAAGACTGCCGTCCCTGCTCATTTGAAAGAAAGTGTTAGATCAAGAGCTGATGAGTTTGTTAAACAACATCTCAAGCCGGCATATATCAAACCTCCACCCACGAACCCGGAAATCAATTATATCATCGATATTTGGACCAGATGGTACCAGAGCTATTTCTACTTTTGCGCTACTTACGCCTCTCCCAGCCCTAATGCGATCTCTCCCACATTCGAACTCCGGTTCGCCAGAATGGGATACATCGGAAATGAAAGGTTTAATCTTGCGTACATGCGTCATACCGGGAACTGGAATGAGATCTACTTCGACCTCTCCGTTGAAGAATGTTTGACTGCCATTCGGGACGAACCATATTTTTTGCATTAGGAGACGCGGCTGGGACTAGTGGCGATGCGAGTAGCCGCTCTCTCGATTGGGTTAGGTAGTTTGTCATTACATCAAAGAATGAGGACGCTAAATAAGCCTCGGAACTAGAAGAAAGAGGTTCCACTTTGGTAGTTAAACAGAAACAGCGAGGGCCAACTTGGTCAGAAGTAAAGAGTAAGGTAGTCAACCTGGACCACAAGCAGCTCATTCAGATTGTCGGAGACCTCTATCGACTGTCAAAAGAGAATCAGGAGTTTCTTAACGCTCGCTTTGGGGTCCTAGATGATCCGCTGGCTCCATTCAAGAAATCCATTGAGGAGTTCATGTATCCAGACATTTACAGCGACAAGCCCGTTCAGATTTCAAAAGCCAAAGGAGCTATCAGGCGCTATTCCAAGGCTGTGGGAGACCTTATTGGGGAGGCCGAGCTAAAAACATTCTTTGTGGAATGCGGCAACCGGTTCACGGTGGAATATGGTGACCAGGACGAAGCATTCTACAATGCTCTCAACCTCATGTACAAGGAGGCCATTGATAAGATCCTGTGTCTTCCGGTGGAACAACGTGACGAGTTCAGGGAGCGCCTCGAAGAAATCATGGAGTCTTCCAGAAACATTGGATGGGGTTATCACGATGCACTCCGTGATGACTACTACGAGGCTTTTCCTCAGGATGAATAGGTACCGGTTCGGGTTTGTGCCTCATATTACACTATGTTCGAACAGGGCCTTTTTCCATCAACTATGAGCGTTCGAGCCCTTTTTGGTCATCATCCAGATATCATGCAAACTGGATGTCTTTAAAACCAATCTTTCTGAATAGACCGTGAAACGACGCAAGCTATTTTTGCTTTTTGGGTGTTAACCGACCGGTATCAAGGCTTAATTCGGTCTTGTTTTATTCCGTATACTAACAAGAGTAAAGAAAAAAGGAAGAAGAAGAAAAAGACATATCAACGCATAGCTAAAACCAACCAATCATCCAGATCAGACTATTCAATCTACTCCTCTCCATAAATCTAGAAAGAATCCTATTCCACCGATCGCTTGTTAAGGTACATCCAATGCAAATATATCTGAAACGTTTTAGTGGATTATTGACGCTCTAGATCGTAATCCTGAATCGCTATAATCCAATGAATTGACGTTTTTGCTCTTCAGGGGCCCCAACAAAGTCCTAAGAACGCGAATAACCCCTCTAACGCGAAAATTGAGCTCCGTTAAGCTTTTTTGGGAAGAGCGGGCCGCCAAAAGATCAAAAAGCCGTTAGAACACGTTTGAGGCGTTTTGGAGGCGTGAGCCTAAAGGAGAACTTCTAAAGAAATCAATTGGTTGCTTTAGAAGGTATTAAATCAGGAATGCGGATCATAGAGATCGTGGTAGTGCATGCATAACTCTCGCATAGGGGAAAGACACTTTTTTTGTTGATGAATCTGAGAGGGTCCGAGGTGGATTCTACTACATACCTCATGGTTCAATTACAATAGCTTTTTCGGAAACGGCGGAACATTGTGGACCTCAAAACATTCAAGAACCCCCATGTGATCGTTGAGTTGATGGACTCCGTTCACAGCGACGTGGATGGATGGAACTCTGCGTTTTTGGCCCCGAGAAAAACTTGCCTGATTGACGTTTCTTAAGTGCTCGCCGCCCATCTCACTTTGTTTAGTTTAGAGCCGTCTATGCACATAGCCGCAGTCCATTTTCCTCGACCATTAATGAATCTATAACAGAGGCCAGGGCGGGTCTCAAAGCCTATTTCGATTTTTACAATTATGAGCGTCGTCATCGAGGGCTTGACGGAAGGACCCCATATGAGGTTTACCCAGGTACCTACCCAAACAAAGGGTAGCAGCATGAACAAGCAGCTTGCACTAAAAAGTCACGCTCAACTGTCCTTAAGCGTTAGACCTTTTTACGATTCGACCCGACCATGGCAAGGAACTTTTCCAGCATACTCCCCTACCCCAAAGATTCTAGACATGTTTATTTCGAATTTGATGGCAACCGGAAAACTTATAATCCCAGCAGCTCTCTAAAATGAATCTGTCCACCCACTGACCTTATTAAGATAATCAGCCCTAACCTGTTTTTGCTTCAGTGGGTCGGCGTACACTATTCCCGAATATTGAATGCGTGCGGATGGTGTCGCAACCAATCCATAACCGTTTGGATTATAGTATGTAATTCATAGAGAGTGATGTCACTTTACCTGGTGGCATTGCAGAAAACTCTGATTAAGAATTACGGAGAAATGAAAATCGCCAAACCAACTCCGGGAGTTCTCAAAGTTCTTAAAGTAACTGGACTCGATAAGATTTTCAAAATTTACGACAATGTTGAGAGCGCTGTGAGGTCATTTGATTAAATTGCGTTCTAGTGCCTCTCCAAAACCGAGTAGATAGTGTTAAGGAGGGTCGATACCTTGTAAGGTTTATTCACAAAACCTTTTGCTCCTTGAATCTCCTTCTTGAGATGATCATCGGGAGAGAACCCGCTCGATATAATGACCTTAACCAAAGGATCAATCCGGATCAATTCCTTCAGGCATTCATCCCCAAACATTTCCGGCATGATCAGGTCCATAATCACAAGAGAAATTTCATTTCCCCTCTCACTGTAAATCTTAATCGCTTCATGTCCGTTGGCCGAGGTAATGACTGTATAACCTGAGTTGCTCAGAATCCGCTCGGCAAAATTCGCTATCAACGGCTCATCTTCAACAAGAAGAATGGTTTCTGTTCCGGTTGGTCGTAATAATGGCTCACTAGATTCAAGGGGTTGCTCTCGAAACTCGATGGCTGGAAATAATATTTGGAACCGGGTTCCTTTGCCCAGTTCACTCTCACAAACTATACGCCCACCGTGCTTATCCACAATTCCACTCACCACTGACAGACCCAGTCCGGTTCCCCTCTTTGTGCCTTTTTCCTTAGTTGAAAAAAATGGCTCAAATATCCGGGACAAAGTCTGCTTATCCATCCCCCTCCCCGTATCCGAAACAGAAAGTGAAACATATTTCCCCGGCTTCACCCCAAAATTGGACTTGCAGTATTCCTCGTCAAGATAGACGTCTCTGGTTGTAATCTTCAACCTGCCGCCATCTGGCATGGCTTCTTTCGCATTGATGGAAAGATTCATGACAATTTGGTCTATTTGCACAGGGTCCGCTTTAATCGCCGAGAGTTCTTCAGCCAGGTCGAGTTGGATGTCAATCATTCTTGGGAAG
>JAZDKD010000680.1:0-2793 GCA_043803345.1 Pseudomonadota bacterium | reverse complement strand
TCATCGCTGATAATTTTTCCGGCGACTATAGCCCAATTTTTGGACATTCCAATTGTAACGTCAATCACTAACTGGCTTCGCCCTGGAACTGTAGTCTATGAACTTGTTTACGTCATTTTGATAGTCTTTTTCTGTTACTTTTATACGGCCGTTACATTTAACCCCGTGGACGTGGCCGATAACATGAAGAAATATGGTGGATATATCCCCGGCATTAGGCCCGGGAAGAGGACAGCTCAGTATATTGACAAGGTCCTCACGAGAATTACTTTAGGTGGAGCCATTTATATCTCTATAGTATGTGTGCTGCCCTCTCTTTTAATCAGTCGTTTCAACGCTCCTTTCTATTTTGGCGGCACGTCCTTACTTATCGTGGTTGGGGTTGCGTTGGACACTCTTTCTCAGATCGAAACTCATTTAATTCAGAGGCATTACGAAGGTTTCATTCGTACTGGACGAATTAAGGGAAGACGCTAGGTAACGTTGTAGGTCAAGGAGGGAAAGATGAGGATTATACTTTTAGGAGGACCGGGTTCCGGCAAAGGCACTCAGGCTAAGATGCTTGTAGAAAAACTTGCGATTCCGCAAATTTCTACCGGCGACATTTTTAGAGCCGCTCTAAAAGAAGGCACGCCGATGGGTATGAAGGCTAAGACCTATATGGATAAGGGTGAACTTGTCCCTGATGACGTAGTAATTGGAGTTGTGGAGGAAAGGCTTTCGAAGCCGGATCTAGACAAAGGTTATATGCTAGACGGATTCCCCAGAACATTGGCTCAAGCTAAAGCCCTTGATGGAATTCTGCAAACTCAGGGTAAATCAATTGCCCATGCGGTCCTGGTAGATGTGCCTGACGATGAATTGGTTAAAAGACTGTCTGGAAGAAGAACCTGCCGTAACTCCGCGTGCGGATCGATGTTTCACGTCATGTTTAATCCCTCTAAGAAGGATGGGATTTGTGATGTGTGTGGCTCTGAGCTTTATCAGAGAGACGATGACAACGAAACCACCATCAGGGAAAGACTTGGCGTGTATAACAACCAGACAGCGCCTTTGATTGAATATTATGCGGCTAAAGGGCTGTTGAGAAAAGTTGAAGGTGTTGGACCCATCGAAGAGATTTTCAGCCGGATTGAGAAGGCCATCGGCTAAGTTGGTTTTTACCGGCAGAGGAAAAGGAGGCGCTCATGAAAGTGAGGGCATCAGTAAAGCGAATTTGCGATAAGTGCAAAATAATCAAACGTAAAGGTATTGTAAGAGTAATCTGCGAAAATCCTAAACACAAGCAGAGACAGGGATAGCTCTGTAATAGAACGGTTTTAACGCCTGGAGGAATATTGTGGCGCGTATTGCAGGAATCGACCTTCCCAAAAACAAACGTATGGAAATCGCTCTGACCTACATTTATGGAATCGGTCGAGCTACAGCTGTGAAGATCTTAGAAGAATCCGGCATTGATCTTGGTATGAACTCCGACAAATTGACCGAGGTCGATGTCGCCAAGATTCGTGAGGCCATTGATCGCTCATACAAAGTGGAAGGTGATCTGCGCCGTGATATCAGTATGAACATCAAAAGGCTAATGGATCTTGGTTGTTACCGTGGACTCCGCCATCGCAGGGGCCTGCCTGCAAGGGGACAGAGGACGCATACCAATGCGAGAACCAGAAAAGGTCCGCGCAAAACGCAGATTGGAAAAAAGAAATAGGTTTTGTTTTTTGGTAATAGCCCACTCAAAGTTTCATGTGGCTGGGATTTGATTCAACTTACTTGGAGCGGCCACAGCAAACCAAGGTCTTGTTTGCCATCATGTTATAGTAACGGAGAGATCAATGCCGAGAAGGCGCATAATTAAAAAGAAAAAAGAACGTCGAAATGTTCCCCGGGGAGTCGCTCACATTCAATCGACTTTCAACAATACCATTGTCACGATTACCGATCCAGAAGGCAATGTAATTGCTTGGTCTTCCGCAGGAACTCAGGGATTCAAGGGATCCAGAAAATCTACCCCCTTTGCGGCCCAGCTTGCGGCTGAAGACGCGGCAAAAAAGGCCATGGAAAATGGCATGCGAATCGTTGAGGTTCTTATAAATGGCCCAGGAGCTGGAAGGGAAGCGGCTTTAAGATCCCTCCAGGCGGCTGGTTTTCAGATCAGTTTGATTAAAGATGTTACACCCATACCACACAACGGTTGCAGGCCTCCGAAGAGACGACGGGTTTAGTGTGGCTATTGGGGATCTTCGAACTAACGTAAAGGAGTCTTAGCTTGGCGCGTTATCGAGATTCAGTTTGTAGATTCTGTCGTCGTGAAACAACCAAGTTGTTTCTCAAAGGAGACAGGTGTTACTCAGACAAATGTTCTGTTGAGAGACGTAATTACCCTCCCGGGCAGCACGGACAGGGACGTTCTAAGTATACTGACTATGGGGTCCAGCTTCGGGAAAAACAAAAAGTTCGACGCATATATGGATTACTTGAAAAACAGTTTCGAAATTATGCTCACTTGGCCGAACAGCGAAAAGGTGTCACAGGTGAAAATCTGCTTCTTCTTCTCGAATCTCGGCTGGACAACATCGTCTACCGAATGGGATTCGCTTCTTCGAGATCTGAAGCCCGTCAATTCATAAATCATGGTCACTTCCTCGTCAATGGGAGAAAGGTGGACATCCCTTCTTTTCTCACAAAGCCGGGAATGAGTATCGAAGTTAAAGAAAAGAGCAGGAAACTCAAGGGCATTGAAGACTCTATGTCAGCAGTGGGGCGAAGACCTGTTCCTCAATGGCTGGAAGTTGA
>JAZDKD010000679.1:0-3563 GCA_043803345.1 Pseudomonadota bacterium | reverse complement strand
GAGTCGCCCACAGACCCTGAATTGCGACGAAATATCCATACCTGACGAAATTCCCGAAGCTTATGACCCAGTATGGGAACATTCGCGCCAATTGTTTAACACCATCCATAAGATTTGGTCGTATTGAAGTCTTCCTCGTGTGGCCAGGAGGATAATTTCTCATCACAAAAACAAACGAGGTTATGATTATGCTATCGACAATGGCAAACACCATGAAACAGGACCGCCACCCGATCGCCTCGTTCATCCAAGCCAAAGGAGTTGCGGCAAAAAGGTTTCCGACGACTCCTATGGCTACAACTGTGCTGCTGAGTGAAGCAAATCGGTCCGGTGGAAACCAGACCGCCAATAGGGCCAGAACTACCATGAGATTTCCACCCATCCCAATCCCCAGTAGCAGTCGTCCTAGGACCAGGTGTTCGTAAGAAGAGCCTGTAGCAAATACTATCACTCCCATCACTGCCACAAACCCCAGGAAAATCGTAGTAACTCTAGGCCCCAGCCTGTCTATCGCTAATCCCAGAGGAAGCTGGCAGATGGCGAAACCATAGAAGAAAGCAGCAGAGAGGTCACCCAGTTGGGATGTGTCGAGTTTCAACTCATCAATTAGAGAAGGCGCTATCACAGCGATTGATACTCGATAAAACATTGATATGATAAAATTTATCGCGCCGACTGCAAATATAACCCAGCGTCTGAGACTTCCCACGGCAGGGTCGGCAAAAGTGGACATGTCCAAGCTCCCGAAAGACTTCAGAAGAAAATTTTGGTTCATTTTAAAATGCTGTCGGATGGTTTAACATTTTTGAGATCATTTTTCTCTACGAGACACTAATGACTTAACAAATCGATGGCAAATTAATATCTTGGGGGAGGTTCCGCAAAAGGTTTTATAGTTAGGAATATCAAATAATTGTTCTCACAGAAGGTTCCTGCTATTCTGGACAGTCCATTCTAACGATCCCTGAAACGATTAACAAAATTCGTCACACGATCCGCTATTCTTACAGGTAGGGGAATGGATCCAGGGAAATCGCAGACATCACAGAGTTTCATGTTCCTGTTCTTGTTATTGAGGTTTTGGCGATACATTGTTGCTAAAGGGCCGGAGAATATTTTGCCGAGACTTTCCTCCAGGAGATTTCCGAAAACTACTTCTCCTTTCCAGTCACAACAACAGAGGACTACGTTACCGTTGTAATGGATGTACAGTTGATTAAAAGGTCGAAAACAACGGGCCCTCACAGGCTGGCGAGTCAGATGTATGCCCGGGACGTTTCCAGCCCAATTCTCCTGACCGTCCATTGTCCATTTTGTCTTGTCTTCGATCGTTATTTCCATCGGAATATAGTTAGATGGCCCCTGCCTGATCATACGGTTGAAGCCACCACGAACATGGCTAACATCAGGCATCTGTTTTGTTATCTCGTCAGCCACGGACCGCAAACGATCCAAACGGCCATTTTCGTTATCATAGCAATTGATGATGAGTTTGTGCAAACCGGCCTTAAACAGCAAAATGCCTTTTGTTACTGTTAACATGTCCCCGTTGCTTTGAATAAGCAGTTTTGCACGGGGCAGCGACTTACGCGTCATGGAAATCAATTCGGGAAGTCTCTTGTCCAAAAGAGGCTCACACTGGAGGAATGGTGAGAATCTTCCCGAAAAGCCTACAGCGGAAAGTTCATCCAATACACGTTGATAGGTGTTGATAGTCATTAGATGAGGTTTTCGATCAAATTTTTGACTGGGACAAAATTCACATGAGCGGTTACACCAGCTTATAGTTTGAACTTGGACATGCCTCAGTTCGCAGTCGTGCATCATTCTAAAAAACTCCTCAGCTCAAATTATTTGGTATTGGCGATTCGACGATCTTTGGCCAGACAATTTTTTGAGTTGTTAATCTCAACTTGTTCATGCTGCTCTCCCTCAAATGGATAGCCCGCCTCAGTAAACCTCGACAGGGGGTTACTGTCAAGACCTTGAGATTCCCTTGATATTTCAGCGGACTAGTTACAAAGTCCTTTCGGCAAAAAAAGAGAAGCCACATCTTTACAATATTCGATGTCCAAACGCTGCCAAAATGAACTGAAATAAACAATCGGTGAATTTTGGATCAGTGAAATCTTGTTAGCAAAGAAATCTTTGACGATTGTTTGCGGCTTGTAGTAAAATTAGACGTGAATTGATTCTTTCAACCGGTTGAACCTTCGCGCGAAAGCCCAAAAACTTCTTGACAAAATGTGCCTTTTATTATACGCATTGTATATTCCGTAAAATTTGCCTTAAAAGTTGTTTTAACTTTTTTAGTCTGGCGAGAGGAGTGTTCTTTCGCTTTTAGGATTAGGAGGATATGGCTATGAGACGTGGATTAATCCTGTTCGTCGGTATTCTGGCGTTAGCATTGGCTCCGACGTTTGTTGGCGCGCAGTATTCCGGGGCCTTTGGATTGTCTGGATTACCGAGCATGCCGTCGATGTTTGGCGGTTCCGGTAAATGCGGCGACGCTGCCTCGCCAGGAATAGCGCCTGCTTTTTATGTTGGCTGGGGCATTCCTCAAGAACGCAATACCAGCGTATCGCTAACAGCTCAACACCTTGGCGCAAGCAATGTTAGATCTGTCGACATCAAATTTCCTACCAACGGATTGTGGTTGGGCGCTGCTCTGCCTATATCTTTGACTGAGTCGTCCCAATGTGGAGGTTCAGCAAGCTTGTCCTTCGTGGCAACCGGCTGGTACCTTTTTGGTGGAGATGGCAATGCGGACTCTTGGGACGATTATACTATCCCCGGGTTAGCCGGTTATTCAAACGACTGGAGCGCCAAACACAACTGGTGGTTCGTTGATGGAGCGTTAGCCTATGGTTGGAGCGGATTTGCCGCTCTCGTTGGTCTCCGGTATGACAATTATACCGCATCTTTTACCAGTCCCAATAACTTTGGGTTGTTTACCGGACGAGAGGGAACCAACTTCTTATCTAGCGCATGGATACCGTTTATCGGTTTCCAGAGCGCGTATACAGACTCCAATCAGAGCTTAAAAGTCAGAATGCTTGGAATCCCGACCATCGTTGGATACAGCTATGTGGGACTTACTGTCACTGGCGCCCAAAGGTTCGAGTACAACAATCCCAACTATACTGCCGGTCATTTCTTTGAAGTTTTCGGCGAATACACGAGAAAATTCTTTGGAGCTTCGCAAGCCGGTGTGTTCCTCCGATGGAACAGTGCCAGAGCTACCAGTTCGGGGACCGGCGAAATATTGAACACTGCATTTCAGGATACCTATAATTTTTCTCTTAACAGAAGTTCCTGGACCCTTGGTGGTTTGGTTACACTTGACTTCAATACCCCGTTTTGATTCAGCGCTTTCTAAAGTTAGACAACTATCAAAACCCTCCTCACGGAGGGTTTTTTGCTTTATTCCATCACAAAACTTACTGGTCGTTGGGCTTCGTTTCTGGGATGACTATTTTATTGATGACTCAGAAGTGACTGAGGGTAGGAACATATTTATGAGCGCGCATGATGAATACACGGTTTGGACGGAGCGCGAAAAG
>JAZDKD010000678.1:0-2259 GCA_043803345.1 Pseudomonadota bacterium | reverse complement strand
CTTGTGGTCGCCTCCCCGGTGGACTGTCTTCACGTAACTGAAGGTTTCCTGCTATTGTTCTTTCAGAGTTTTTTTGGAAAATGTGTAACTTAGGATTGACGCAAAAATAAATTCACATTTTTGATGGTGAAATGGAATAGTTCCAACTGGGCCTCTGCGTGTACTGCTTCAATGCGATTTGATCCATCTGCTCGTTCGAGACCTTTTTGCCATTCTGGTAGCGTTTGGTGTTTAACATGGCACGAATCTTCAGCCCGGCCGACGTTTTGGTTGTACGGATGAATTTCAATACAGTCTCGTAGTCACGCAATGGCTGGGCCGCCCAATTCCTGCTAATGAACGAAAACATACGATGTTCAATCGGATTCCACTTTGAAGAACCAGGCGGATAATGACAGACCTTCACCTGAAGACCGACACGATTACAGAATCCGACATGAAGTCTATGTTTCCATAGACGAGTCCGGTATCCATTGCTACCGCCACAGTCGGCAAGAATGAGCAGGCGGTCAGCATTTGGATAGTTGTTAGATCCCGCCTGTGACCACCAGGTGTGTATGGAATCTACAGCAAACTCGGCTGTGTCACATGTGCTACCAACACATATAAAGCCTTCATTTCGAGAAAGATCATAAATCCCGTAGGGGATGGCAACACCTTTGGCATCAGAAGGAAAATCATGATCAAGAACCTCAATAGGGCGTTGAGACCATCTGCGGCCAGATTGATGGAAAAGGCCGATCTTCTCCCGGCATTTGGTATCGACACTGACCACGGGCATCCCCTGCCCCATGTAATCATTGATTTGGCCTCGAATATAACGAAACTGAAGGTCCCGATCCCGGGGATCGGGAGCATTCCTCAAACCAGACTCCAAGGTCTTGAGGTTCACTCGCAGAGAAAAATCCATGTCTTTCAACAACCTGCCCACCGTGTTGCCCGAAACCTGAATCCCTGCACGCTTCAGCTGTTGGGCGATTTTGTGCGTGGTTTTGCGCGTCCATTTACATCCACTTACAGGGTCTCCGGCAGTTTCGTATTCCATAATCGCTGCAATTGCCTCTATGATCTCCGGCGTTTTTTTTCCTGTAACAGGCGACCGCCACCTTCTGCTCGAAGCCGGTCATGGGTCAACTCGCCGCTCATCAGTTCCTGGCGGCCCCGTGCAACGGTATGTGGGTCCATGCCCAGGAGAGAAGCGATGTGTGCGTCTCCGCCATGGCCCAGTTTCAAAGATTCCAGCCCGGCATACAGCCGACGCTGCCGCTCATTCAACATGCTGCAGAAAAGAAGAATCGTGGCTTTGGCTTCTTCGAGAGCCAGATCCGGGTTGACAATGACCACAGAAGCAAAGGAGCCCTTTAAATGAGTTTTTCGAGCCTTTCGCTGTCGGTCTGCAATATGGTCTTCCCCGGACAGATAAACATAGACCGATTCAAACGGTTCACGTTGAATCCGATCGGATCGAACCAATTGTGTCAACGCATGTTTGGTTTTGACATGGAGCACTTCCTTGAGTTCGGTGGCCGTGTAACCCGCCTCGGAACTCTTGACCAGGGCTTCGGCTGTATCGAGCAGGTTGCCGAAACGAGAAAACCACACGGACCGGTAGTCCCACAGCCCCAGGGCGTTAAACCGAGCGATGGATCTCAGCGTGTAATACTTGCCCCGATGGGAATAGCTGCTGAGGTACTCCAGGTTTGCCAGCTTGCGAAAAATCGTGCAGCGAGCTGGATTGTCGATAGCAGCCTTAAGCTGGTCAAAGGTCACTATTTTATGGTGTTTCAGAAACTTCTCGATAGCCTGTATGGAGTATCTTGTCTTGTTCATAATGATACTATTAGCCCATGCAAAAAGATTTGTCAAGGCCAATGTTCTCAAAATCGGATATTCTGAAAAATAAACGTATTCTAATCCCATATGGTACGAAATCCACGCAAATGCGTTTTTAATATGCGACAGTTAGCCCTATAATATGCTGATTTAATTTTGCGTCAATCCTAAATCCCAAGTGGGACCTTCATTCGGGAATAATTTCAACAATAGGACCGAGGAGGCTATGGGAAGCGCTCTCGATTTATGGACGGCTTTCAGAGAGGGAGCCTTCAATGGAGGTGCTCAGCCTTTCCTCGGATATTTCTTTATGCTCGAAGATTGTCAAGCCTCAAATCGACCAGTTAAAGTAAGGGAACCTCATTTTAAAGTATTTCCTGAATTCGTCGGTGCTTCATATATGAAACGCTATGAACTTTTTTGCCA
>JAZDKD010000677.1:0-3625 GCA_043803345.1 Pseudomonadota bacterium | reverse complement strand
CTTTAATCCCCTCGCAAAGTTTCATTCAGCTAACGCCTTCTATTGGCTTTTCACTAGCTGGATAGATGTCCATGACGTACAAGAGATCGGCGTCATGAAACGCAGTCAGGAAGTCTTCAAAAAGAGCTTTTGTCCTTGAGTACCTATGGGGTTGGAAAAGAACCACAATACGTTTTTCGGCTATTTGGCGGGCTGCCATTAAAACTGCCTTAATTTCAACTGGATGATGGCCATAATCATCAATAACTGTGATCCCAGATATAGAACCTCTTGTGGTGAATCTTCTCTGAACTCCTGGAAAAGATTCCAAAGCCTCTTTAAGAACCTGAAATGGAACGTCAAAAAGCTCAGCTATGGTTACTGCGGCCAAAGAATTTACCACATTGTGCATTCCTGGCATCGGCAGGGTGATTTCTCCTAGCAGAGTATCCTCTCTATAGACCTTGAAAAAGGATCCACCACGATGAGGAATTGGCTTAGCGGCTCTTATGAATGCTTGAGAAGAGAAGCCATAAGTCAGGAATCTTTTTGAGATGAAAGGGATGATTTTTTGAACTTGAGGATCATCCAGACAAACTATGGCATTACCGTAGAAAGGAATTCGATTTATGAACTCAAGAAAAGTTGATCTAATCTCTTCAATTGACGAATAACAATCCATATGCTCGATGTCAATATTGGTGATTAGAGCTATGGTCGGGAAAAGCTTTAGAAATGATTTGTCTGACTCGTCGGCTTCAGCTACCAGTAAATCCCCCTGTCCCAGGCGCGCCCCTCCGCCGAGAGCGTTGAGTTTGCCACCAATCACCACTGTGGGATCGAGTCCGGCGTGTGACATTACTGAAGCGATCATGGAAGTCGTTGTGGTTTTTCCATGCATACCCGCAACCGCGATAGAAGTCTGCATCCTCATAAGTTCGGCCAGCATTTCGGCTCTTGGAATAACTGGTATGCGTCTTTCTTTTGCGGCGGTAACCTCGGGGTTATCTTCCGAAACCGCAGATGAATAGACCAGTACATCGGCCTTGTCTAAATGTTCTCTTTTGTGGCCGATTTGAATCCTGGCTCCCAAGGATTTTAGATGAACCACCGTGGGAGATTCCTGGATATCTGAACCACTGACGTTGAAACCCAGAGCTAAAAGGATCTCAGCGATCCCGCTCATGCCAACGCCACCGATGCCTACAAAATGGACATCCCTCAGTTTTTTAAACAATGTTCCAATCACGCGGCCAACCTTTGACTTTTCAAGATTTCTCGAATGATAGCTCTCGCAGCGTCCGGTTTTCCTATTTGCCTGGCGTTTTGCGCCATAGAGTCAAGTTCTTCAGGATTTGCGATCAACCTCTTAATTTCTAAAATAAGGGCGCCATCCTTCATGTCTTCATCCTTGATGATCTTGAGAGCATTACGTTTTCCAAGCAAGGATGCGTTTTTTGTTTGATGGTCTTCCACCGCAAAGGGATAAGGAACTACTATCGCCGGTTTCCCTATAGCTGTGATTTCGGCCAGAGAACTTGCTCCGGCGCGACAAACAACAAGATCAGCCCAAGAGTAATATGACCCCATATCATCAATGAATTTTGTTACTTCCACATTGAAACCAGAAACTTCATATGCTTTTTTGACTTTTTCGAACAGGTCCGAGCCAGTTTGATGCGCTATCTTAATCTTTGGCGCCAGGGCTTTCAGTTGATCCAAATGTTCGATGACTCCAATATTCAGGCTTTCCGCTCCCTTTGATCCACCAAAGATGAGAATATTGAATTTGTCATTCCTGACCTTTTGCGTTTTGTCACGCAACAATGTCGATCTAATTGGATTACCTACTAAAAATGTCTTTGATTCAGGGGTTATCGGGGAAGTGTTTTCCCATGACACAAAAATCTTGTTGACGAATTTCGACAACATTCGATTAGCGGCCCCCATAATCGAGTTCTGTTCCTGGATACCGCTTTCGACATTAAGGATTAAAGCAGCGGCCAGGGTTGGAGCTGATGCGTAACCTCCTACACCCAAAACAAAATCAGGTTGAAACCCCCGTATAATTTTTATTGATTGCGCTATCCCCAAAGGTATCTCTAAGCCGGCCTTAATGGAATTCAGGAAGCCTGTCCTCATGATTCCTCTTGCGGAGACGAATTTGATTGGAAATTCTGTCTGTGGAATAAGCCGTGCCTCAATGCCACGCCGTGTGCCCACAAACAAAACTTGAGAAGAAGGGTCCTCAGACATGAGTGTTTCCGCAATTGCAAGAGCAGGAAAAAGGTGCCCACCAGTCCCGCCACCTGCCAGAATAAGTTTCATCTCCTGCCTCCGTCTCTCTCACAGAGGTTTGTTCCGCTGATGGCCATCAATATTCCAATTCCTGCAAGATTCACCCATATTGAAGTGCCTCCCAGAGAGATTAGCGGAAGAGGCAAGCCCTTGGTAGGAGTTAGTCCCATAGTTACGGCCATATTGATCAGAGCCTGAATCCCTATGAGGGAAGTTATTCCGAAGGCCAGACACCTGAGGAATATATCCTTCGACTTAATGGCAATTACGAATCCTCTGAACAAGAGAGTGTAAAACATCACAATTACTGCGATGACTCCCGCCAATCCGAGTTCTTCGCCGATAACAGCAAAAATAAAATCTGAATGCGGCTGAGGTAAATAAAATAGCTTCTGGATCCCCTTGCCTAAACCCACACCCCAATATCCCCCACAGCCGAAGGCCACTAAACTCTGAATGACCTGGAATCCTGAATTCAGAGGATCAGCCCAAGGATCGAGAAAACTTTTTACTCTGGCAAGCCGATAGTTTGCGCTGACGCCAACTTGAAATAAAAAAGGTAAAGAAAGGATTGCGCAGCCTACTAGGTGCTGCAGCCTTACCCCGGCAACAAACATCATCAAGAATCCTACAGCGGTTATGATAATAGCTAGGCCAAAGTCAGGCTGAGCAAGAGCCAACATTACCACAAAGGCCATTATGAGCACATGAGGCAGAAAACCTATGGCAAAGCTTTTGACTCCTTCTCCTTTTTTATCAAGCGAACGAGCAAAAAATATGATTATCGAATATTTTAATATTTCTGAAGGTTGTATATAAAATCCAAAAGGAAGATGAACCCAACGCTTGGATCCTCCAATTTCAGCCCCAATACCTGGTATGAAGACCAGTATCAACAGGATGATGGACAGACCCAATCCTACCGATGCCCACTGTTTCCAAAAATAAGGGTTAATTTTCGAAAAAAGAAACATTAATCCTAATCCGACGATTATCGCCAAACCCTGTTTTTTCGCATAGTAGAAACCATCGTTAAATTTTGCCGAAGCAATCATGAAACTTGCTGAAGTAACCATTACAATGCCGAACGCTAAAATCAGTATGGTAACGAGCAAAAGTGTCGGTTCACTCAAAAAGGATCTGTAAGTCTTTAATGCTATAGTACAATCTTGATTTGCCATGATTTCCAGAATTCGTCACACCTTTTCGGGAGAATCGCAATCATTATCAAGCAAACAGGTCAACATCTTTCGGTAAAAGCCTTTATCCGGTTACCGAAGCTTGAGAGTACTCATGGCCATGAGCGCAAATATTATGGATATTATCCAAAAGCGAACGATGACCTTAG